>JASEJQ010000005.1 GCA_030016635.1 Thermoanaerobacteraceae bacterium
TCAATAAACTAAAAATAGCTATTATATATAATATCTTATTATACATATTTACTCCTCTTTCTAATTATACTAAATTATGATTTCGTACAATTACATTTTATATCATTTTGGCATCCTTTTTTATCTTCTGGAAAATATAAAGGACTTTATTACTATATTACAAACTATGTATTCTGCATTAATCTACAAAATCCTTCTTTATCCATTACATTTTTCCTCTATAAATGTAATATTAAGGACTTTTTTCCTATGTTCTGTAATATATATTCTGCATCACTCTGCAAAATCCTTCTTTGACAATTATAATATTACTATAAATCAGTTAAAATCTGTGTTACACAGTATAACCAACAGGGTTGTCCATAATAAAACAGCTTCCTATGATATTTTTATTTTATCATAGAAAGCTGCATTTTACAGGCTTTTATTCATAGGCTCGCCTAAATCATTTTATATATCTCATCTATTGAATTACTCTTAATTACTGCTATTAGAAGCTCATCAAATTTTTCTTCATTGTCTATCTTTATCACTTTTTCTTTCAGATCATCGGGTATTGTATCAAACTTAGCCTTTATGGCATTTAGAACAGCTTCTTTCCTGCCCTCAATTTTCCCTTCTATTCTGCCTTCTTCAATTAATGCTGCACCAATCCTGGTCATCCTTACCACCTCCTTCGGTCGATCTATATATTCCTTTCTAACATACTTATCAGATAACCCAAGCACCGTAGCAATTACTACAGATTGCATGCTTTCATCCTTTATTTCAATTCAAGAGATTATACTGATGTCGTAGAATAGCTAAAGACGTTTTCCCTCATAATAAAACAGCCTCCTACGATATTTTTATTTTATCATAGAAAGCTGCATTTTACAGACTTTTATTTATTTAAGAATATGCATGACGTTTCTTTTTCCTTACTTTTTGGTTATCTTCTCCATAATAATAGTAGTAATAATAATACCCGCCTCTGGATTCTTTTACTTTATTTAAAATTACTCCCAATATCCTGGCGTTTACCTTTTCTAATTGTTCTTTTGCTGCTTTTACAGCTTCTCTTTCTGTCTGATTGGCAGCAGTAACTATTATTGTACCATCAACCATCGTGGATAGTATAGAAGCATCGGCAACACTGTTGACCGGTGGTGTATCAAATAACACAGTGTCATAGATTTCTTTGCATTTTTCTATAAACAGTCTCATCTTTTTAGAGCTTAATATCTCGGCTGGATTAGGTGGAACAGGTCCACTTGTTAATATATCAAGATTTGGTATCTCAGTGTGTACAACCACTGATTCGATATCCTGGTCCGATGCTATCATAGTAGAAAGTCCTTTGTAGTTTTCCAGCATAAATACCTTTTGCAGTCTTGGCTTTCTCATATCTGCATCTACCAGAAGCACTTTATTGCCAACCTGTGACATCGTCACTGCAAGATTGGCTGCCACTGTGGTCTTCCCTTCCTGAGGGTTGCTGCTGGTAACCAATATGGCTTTCAGTGGTTTATCCAAACCTGTAAACTGCAAATTTGTACGCAGGACTCTGTATGCTTCTGAATATATTGATTTTGGATCCATGGCTACTACTATCTCCTGTGATAACTCATGCTTCATTTTAAGCCTCTCCTTTGTTTTCTATATATGGGATAGTGCCTATGACAGGTAAACCAAGGTAACTGGATATATCTTCAGGACTTTTGAAGGTATTATCCATATACTCTATAACAAAAGCTAAAAATACGCTTATCATCATTCCAAGAAGAAAAGCAATAGCCATATTTAGTAAAGGTTTTGGACTTACAGGCTCACTTTCAGGAAGTGCCCTGTCAATGACCTGGACATTTTCTACCTTCATTATACTGACTACCTGCGACATGAAGGAATCTGCTATAGCATTTGCCAGAGTTGCCGCCAAAATTGGATTCTTATCAGTGACCTTAATCTGTATTATTTCCGTATCTCCTACCAGGCTTACATCTACTTTATCCCTTAACTGTTCGGTGGTAATATTTAAACCCTGATCTTTTATGACGCTTTCAAGTACAGTACGGCTCCTGGCTAATTCTCTATACGTGGGTACCAGAAGCCTGTTTGTCTGTACCTCCTGGTAAGAGACTGGAGCATTTGGGTCCACATAATTCTGTCTTGGCTTTCCAACCATGAGGGTTGTGTACGACTCATATGTCGGTTCAATAAGAAAATAGCTTACAATACCACTGACAGCTACTGAAAGAGCTGTAATGAGCACTATCAGCCAGAGTCTTTTCCGTAATACCCCTATTATATCTTTTAATGATATCTCTTCTTCCATGTTGATGTCCTCCTCGTTTTCTAATTGTCAAGTAAGAATATATATTTATTGTAAAGTGCCTTAATCTTATTTATCTCTTCTGGAGTAAACCGCTTATAAGCCAACTTTACAGCTTCATCCTTCTCCTTCCCGGTAAGGCCTCCCTTTGCAAGACTAATAAGAAATGAAATATCCTTATTGGTAAGCTTTGACATAACAAGCTTCAATGCTTCTCTCTTATCCTCAATGCTTACATTCTTTTCAATCTTTTCCTTAAGGGAACTGTCAGTGTTATTGTAACCATTTATAAGACCAACGTCTTTTGCAGGCTTATTCTGGTATGTATTATCATTTTTCCTATCAGATTCGCTCTCTTGATGCTCATCAGTCGTTTCATTAATACTACTATTTTTACCCTGTTTCCCGGAAACTGGGTCCATTATTTTCTCTTCTGAATTTTCAGTGTTATTATTTTCCACATAATTTTTGTCTAAGTTATTACTGATGTCCTGACTTTTACTATCCATGTCAGAAACAAATTCGTTTAATTTATCTGGATCAGATAATAACATTTCCGTCAAAAAATGAAACGAATAATTTATCAGAAAATAATATATTGCAAATAATAACACAACCACAATTAATACAATATACATTAATTTTTTATACTTTCTCATGATTTAACCCCATTTTTATTTCAGGTGTGGGGTAAACCCCCACACCTGAAATAAACTTAATAGTTGTATATGCCGTATATGACCTTTGCCACCTCTGCTCTGGTGGAGTTAGCCTGCGGCCTTAAGGTGTTGTCCTCATATCCTGAGACAATGCCTCTACCAACAAGGGCTGCCACATATCCCCTCGCATAATCAGATACAGAGCTTCCGTCTTTATATCCATTGAGCACCATATATGCTGTATCCGGAGTCTCTGTCAGGGATATAGCCCTGCCTATCATGGTCATCATATCTTGCCTTGACAGGAGTTCATCAGGTGCAAATGTCTTTCCTGCCACCTTACCTTCTATGATGTGATTGTCATATGCAGCCTGTACATACTCCGCATACCATGCGTCATTTGCTACATCTTCAAATGTGCCCTTATAGGGGACCGGGTCTTTGCCAAGCGCAAGGACAAGCATCTTTGTAAATTCTGCTCTGGTAATCTTATCATCGGGTACAAACAGCTTATCTGTCCTCCCACCTATGACGTGTTTGGATGCCATAGACTCCACATATACTTTTGCCCAGTGGCTCTGGATATCATCAAATGTCTTATTGTATTCTGAAAGTACATATATGCTGAAGTGGCCTGTCCAACCCTTTATCACATTGTTCTTTTTGTCTACCTTGCCGCCTACAAAGTCAAGCTTGCCGTTTTCCCTGTCTACATAATATATACCCAGCTTATCTGTGTTTGTAAGTAAACCTGATATGTCAAAACTTATTTCAGCTTTTTTATTTAATGAATTTACAGCTTTACCATCGACACTTAATGTTATATCCAGTGCATTACCCAGTGTGTTATAGCTGCTATCAACTTTTATATCTTTCAGGACTGTAGATAATGGGGTCACATTTATATCCAGTGTTATGACTTCTGCATTTTCTATGTCAAATGCAGCTGCTGGTAGCAAAATACTGGCTGAATCAAGGTTTATCCGCAGTGATGCATCGGCAGCAAATACTTCCTTTAAGAGACCCTGCGGTATTGCAAGCTCTATATTATTGCTGTCAACGCCAGAAAGATTGACCACTACAACTACAGGTGCACCTTTATACATGTCCTGTGCCTTTGTAAGAAGGTCTAATAGCTTAGCTATCGCATCATCGCTGAAACTGACTACGGCCTGACCATCAGTCATGCTCACACCAAGATAGCCAGACGGCAGTGTCACCGTCGCACTCTGTCCAGGAGCTGCCGGTGGGGTTATGTCAGGCTCACCCGGAGTTGTGCCACCTCCACTGGTACCACCGCTGGACCCGCCTCCTGGGGTACTACCGCCATCGCCATTAGATGTACCTGTGTCAACGGTAAAACCGAGCTTCCCCATATATGACTTTAAATCATCCTTTTCGGTTGACGCTAGCTTACTATTAACCACATTTGCATAGGAGTCCAGTATATCCTGAATATTGTCCACATCGGCGTCGGTAATGGGATTTATTTTTTGATCCTTTTTAAATAACGTGAAGGTTTTGCCTTCAAGTATCCCATTAATTGTTGATTCAAATCCACTTTTATCGGTAATCTTGAAGCTGAAGCTATTATTGATGTACGAGACTTTCACGTAATCCAATAGCACATCATCGAAAATCTTCCTTGCCATCTTAAAGGCATCAAGCTTGGTATCAAACTTTGTATGCAGTGTGTCATTGAATGTAGTGAATGTGTTATTAAATTCGGTATTGAGGTCTTTTATCGCACTGACGGTGCCGTCACTCAAATCTTGACTATCAAATTCATCTATCAGATTGTCAAGATTATCTGATTTCCAGTCTCTTAAATAGCTGTCAAATGAGGTTACTGTGCTCTCTGTAACCCCGAGGCTATTCAGCCTTTTGCCCAGACCATCTGCTGTGCCCAGGGCGTCAAAGGCTGCAGATACAAGCTGATTAGAGTCATCCAATTTGTCAATAATATCAGACAACTCTCTTAGGTCATCTTTAGAAAATCCACTGAATCTGACCTTGAAATAATCAAATATCTGCTGTATCTGGCTGTCTGTCAGGTCATCTTCTCCCTGGGCCAACGCTACAGGGGCCGGAATCATAATAGAAAACAGGAACATGATGGCCACAAGCATAGATAAAAACTTCCTTTTCATTTTTTGAAACCCTCCCCTTTCATTGGTTCTTATATATAATATATTTTATAGACACAAACCACCCCTTCCCATCTATTTTATAGTTTGATACAGGTTATATATAACTGTGGCTGATTCAGCCCTTGTAGCCTTACCTTCAGGGTTAAATATACCATTACCCTGTCCTAACATTAAGCCTGATTTTATAGCCGAGGCAACCCCTGTCTGTGCCCAATCATGTATGCGGCCACTGTCCTTATATTGTGACATGATGTTTTCGATCTCTACAGAATCCACTTGTATGGCCTTATTCATGGAGGCTGCCGCCCTGGCTATGAGGACAGCCATCTCCTCCCTGGTGATGTTTTTATTGGGCTCAAAACTGTGCTCAGTTATACCCTTTACCAGACCCTTTTGATAGGCTGCGTACACAGCACTGTAAAACCAGTCCTCTGGTTTCACGTCATCAAATATATTCCCATTGGCTGATGTATTTTCAAGGCCCATCATCCTTACAAGAAGCGCTGTAAACTCTGCCCTCGTTATGTACCCGTCCGGGTCAAACTTATCCTGGCTCTTCCCTTTGACTATACCCATACCGGTGAGAAATGATACCACATCCTTAGCCCAGTGATTTTCCATATCCTTGAAGCCTACCTGGACAGCAGGGGTGCTGACTGCCGGAGTAGCTGCCGGTGTTGATGTCTGTCCTGATGGTGATGCTGCACCTCCGGAGCTGCCTCCCGTACCCTCTCCGCTGCTTAGCATCTCATATTTTTCAAGGAGTCTAATCACTGCTTTCTCGTCCCCATCCTCTACATATGATATCAATTTCATTCTGTCGTCCTTCGACCATGACTTGAGCTCATCGATCATGTCATATACATCAGACATCGAAATCCCCTTATCTCTTAGCTCATCCTTATATTCTTCTGGTAAAAGTGAGTTTATATCATCTTTGAATTGTTCCAATCCCTCCTCATCCACAAAGTAGACCGTGCGGAGCAGGTCTAACGCTATATCCCTTGTGTCTGCATCAAGTTTATTGAACTGGTTAAAAAACACCTCTATAAGTGTCTCATCTATTGAGGCACTTGCCCGTGTCACAGACGGAAGGTTGAAAACCATTAGTGATATAATAAGAAACAGGATTAAAAAATTACGTCTCATCTTTAGCCTCCCTTTCTCCTTTGAATAAACTAAACAGATTTTTGATAATAGAGGTCTTGTTTTTGCCCTCCTCAGGAGCTTTTTCCTCTAACGGTAGATTTTCCCCAGCAAAGATGTAAGAGGGATTTGTCTCTGTGTATTTGAATAAATCTTTTTTATTTATTATATCATAGAGCCTTGCCATACGCGGGCTTCTCCCGCCGGCAGTATGGCAGTCTGTGGCAATAAAATTTATCATACCCTTCTTGTACAGTTTCTGTGCAGTGTTTTTTGATTCTCTTCCGAATACACCAAAGAGGCTCAACGAGTTTATCTGCATCAGTGCTCCTGCCTCAATAAGATCACCTGCCCTGTCAATGTTCTGGTTTATTATTTTGTTCCTTTCCGGGTGGGCAATTATTGTCCTTACACCCATTACATTGAGCCTATATATAACATCGAATACATACTCAGGAAAACTCATTATTGGTAACTCAATTAATAGGTATCTGCCTGTATCTGCCAGTGTAAAGACATCTCCATGTACGTATCTATCGGGTATATCGGGGGTAAGGAATATCTCTTCTCCAGGATAAACCTTCAAATTAATTCCATTTTGCATAATTGCGTCATTTAATTCTTTGACTCTTTCAATTATAACATCCTTACGATCCTCTTTTTCCATCGATATGAAATGGGGCGTTGCTATCATCTGCGTTATGCCCTCTTCATATGCTATCCTGGCCATCCTTAGAGAGGTATCCAGATCCGGTGAACCATCGTCTATGCCAGGTAAAATATGAGTGTGTATGTCGATCATCTCCAAGCCTCCTGTGTATGATTATTAAGCCATGCCCCTTATACCAAAAATGGATAATTCTTTCTCTTCTTGTGATATTCGACATTTTTAAATAAAATCCTGCCATAAGTTGATATAATATTTAATAAAAAAAGACAAGTTTCCCTGTCTTTTATACTACATTTATCTTACCCTCATATATAAGCCCTCTTACAGGATCTATGGTAATGGTCATACCGTCAGTCAGTCTTTCTGTGGCTCCTGCTGCACCAACTATGACTGGTATTTTGAGCTCAAGCCCTACTATAGCGGCATGAGATGTGAGACCACCTTCCTCTGTGATAATGGCTGATGCTTGTCTCATCAACTTTATGAAGTCTTCATCGGTGTATCTTGTAACAAGTACGTCACCCTTCTCAAACTTCTGTTTGTCTTCTTCAAGATTCCTTATAATCGATACAGTGCCTGTAATAGGCTTACTGCCTATGCCCATTCCTTTTACTATGGCATTGCCCACTATATGGACCTTTATCAGGTTTGTTGTACCCATGAGCCCTACAGGTATCCCAGCAGTTATTACGACTACATCGCCGCTCTTTATAAGACCTCTTTCCTGAGCCACCTCCACGCTCTTATCTATCATCTCGTCGGTGGACTCCATCCTTGGAGCCAGAACGGGGTTTACTCCCCAGAGGATAGACAGCCTCTTTAGCACCCTCTCATCAGGAGTAATAGCTACTATATCTGAGGACGGTCTGTATCTGGAGACCATCCTGGCCGTATATCCTGACCGTGTGACGGTGATGATTGCATTGGCATTGAGGTCTTCTGCTATGGTGCATGTGGCGTGACTGATGGCATTGGTTATATTCACCGTGCTGCCCATGTCCACCGTGCGAAGTATATTTATGTAGTCTATGGAGGATTCGGTCTTTTCAGCTATCCTCGCCATGGTCTTTACCGATTCTACCGGATACTTGCCTGCTGCCGTCTCACCGGACAGCATTATGGCATCAGTACCGTCCAGTATGGCGTTAGCCACATCGGTGACCTCAGCCCTGGTGGGCCTGGGGTTTCTCATCATAGAATCCAGCATCTGGGTGGCTGTGATGACTGGTTTACCTGCTCTGTTGCACTTCTTTATTATCTGTTTCTGGACAAGGGGTACCTCTTCCACGGGTATCTCCACGCCCAGGTCACCCCTGGCCACCATAATGCCGTCTGATACCTTTATGATGTCATCTATGTTTTCTACAGCTTCCTGGCTTTCTATCTTGGAGATTATTTGAATGTCTCCACCATCGTTTTCTTCCAGTATCCTCCTTATCTCCAGCACATCCGAGGCTTTCCTTACAAATGAAGCAGCTATGAAGTCTATATCCTGCTGTATGCCAAAAATTATATCATCGATATCTCTATCAGTAATGGCCGGGATATTGAGCTTGGTGCCGGGGAGATTTACACCCTTATGGTCGCTGATTGTACCGGCGTTCTGTACATCGCATATGATGTTTTCTCCTTCAACCTTTACCACTTCAAGGGCCACGAGTCCGTCATCTATGAGTATTTTGCTGCCCTTTTTAACGTCTTTTGGCAGTTCTTTATAGTTTATGGAGACAATATTACTGTCACCTTCTATATCTCTGGCTGTTAGTGTGAAGGCCTGGCCTTTTTTCAGCTCTACAGGGCCATCCTTGAATTTGCCGAGCCTTATCTCAGGACCCCTTGTATCAAGCATCAGGGCAACATTGGCTCCAAGTTCACTGCTAATCTGCTTTACCCTGTCCATCCTGCCCTTATGTTCCTCATGGTCTCCATGAGAGAAGTTAAATCTGGCCACGTTCATACCAGCTGTTATTATCTCTTTGAGTATCTCAGGATTTTCACTGGCCGGGCCCATAGTACAGACAATTTTTGTCTTCCTCAATTTACCCACCTCTAAATAGAAAGGATTTTGCTGAGGTTATACATATCCATGTCAAACTCTCTCTCCATAGCAAGCGCCTCATCTACGTCAAAGTCCACCAACTTATTCTTCTTCATACCTATAACCCTGCATGTCTTGCCCTGCAATAATAGTTCTACGGCCTTTGCTCCCATCTGGCTGGCAAGAACTCTGTCAAAAGCTGTGGGACTACCGCCTCTCTGGATGTGTCCCAGAATGGTTGCTCTGAAGTCTATCTCAGGAAGCCTATCTTTTATCTTGTCCAGAAGGTCATAGGCTGAACATACTCCTTCTGCAAGGACTATTATACTGTGGAGTTTCCCTCTGGCCTGGCCCTCCCTTATCCTATCCACCAGCTCATCCATATCCAGCGGTATCTCAGGTACGAGTATTATTTCGGCACCGCCGGCCAGGCCTGCATAGAGAGCTATGTTTCCACAGTGTCTTCCCATGACCTCAATAATGCTTCCCCTCTCGTGAGAGGTCATGGTGTCTCTTATCTTGTTTATGGCATCTAACGCTGTGTTTACCGCAGTGGAAAAACCGATAGAATAGTCCGTGCTTGCTATGTCATTATCAATAGTCCCGGGGATGCCTATGGTATTTATACCCTCTTCCTGACTCAAAAGCTGTGCTCCTTTAAATGAACCATCTCCACCTATAACGACAAGCCCTTCTATACCATTGTCTTTCAAAACTTTAGCAGCCCTTGCCCGGCCCTCGGGCTTCAAAAATTCAGGGCACCTGGCAGTCCTCAGGATTGTTCCACCCCTCTGGATTATATCCGCCACAGATGAGAGTGTCATTTCTCTGAGCTCTCCATTTATGAGCCCCGAATAACCCCTCATTACACCCATTACATCCAGGCCATTGAATATGCCAGTCCTCACCACTGCCCTTATACAGGCATTCATGCCGGGTGCATCTCCACCGCTTGTAAGTACCGCAATTTTTTTCATTGTTATCCTCCTAACCATCATGGACTTGATTTGTCCCGCCATATATAAAGTAGAGGGTAGAAACTCTACCCTATTCCTCTGCTGACGAGGGCATCCTGGGCATCCTCTGCTTCAGCTTCCGGAACCATGACCTCATAAAATTCCTCATCTTTGATGTTTTTGGAAAGAGGCTGCATTTTGACGAGGAATCCTTCCTGTATCAGTATATCCTTGACCTGCTCTGCTGTTTCTTTACTTGGTGCAACATATACAGCGGTCCACATAGTTTGCCTCCTCGAAGAAATGTACTACCTATTATTTTAAGCTATAATTAATTGTTATGCAACTGTCTTGATACAATTTTCGCCCAGTAGGTTTGCAAGCCTGTCATAGAGGTCCTTGGACGGGGTAACCCACAGGTTTCTCTCTGCTTGAAGCTTTTTATTATCCTTCTCAAAGTAGATAATCACAGGTGTATTCCCCCTGTATTCTTTGAGGATGGTTTTTATTTCATTGAGAATGGTGCCATTAAAGCTGGCAGGCACTTTGATATAAAGCTTGCCCGCTGATTTTGACATGGGGAATACCTCATCGCACAGTACCTTTGGTTCCTCCTCTTCCTTTATGCTTATCCTGCCCTTTATAAAGACGGGCCTGTCCTCAACCAACATATGCCTGTACTCCTCATATATGGTTGGGAACACTATCACCTCTATGGTACCATAGTAATCCTCTATAGTTACAAAGGCCATCAGGTTGTTGCTTCGCGTGAATATAGTCTTGCACTCTATTATTATACCACCAATAGTGACCGGCTGACCATCCATGAAATTTGCAGTACGTCTTTCATCGTCATTTTTAAGATTCAGGCTGGTCATAGTGACAGTGGAGTTGATTTCCTGCTCATACTGGTCCAGTGGATGTCCGGAGATATATACACCCAGCATCTCCTTTTCAAAGTTTAAGAGGACATCCCCGGGGTATTCCTTTATATCCGGATAACCCTCAGGGGGTGCAGCAACGGAAAAGAGGGATATCTGGCCCGAGATATTTTCTTTTTTCTGTTTCGTAGAGCCTTCCATAATGTCCTCATATACCGCCATAAGCTGAGACCTTTTTACCTGGAAGCTGTCAAAAGCGCCGGCTTTTATGAGGCTTTCTATAGTCTTTTTATTCACACAGGTGAGGTCTACCCTGGATATGAAGTCTTTAAATCCTTTATATGGACCCTCTTTTCTTACCTCAACTATGTTCTTTACTGCATTCCTTCCTACATTTTTTATGGCGGCCAGGCCAAACCTGATATTGCCCCCTACTACTGTAAACTCCTCATCGCTCTCATTTATATCCGGCGGCAGTACTCTAATCCCTTTCTTCCTGCAGGACTGGATATAGAAGGCCACCTTGTCCATGTTGTCCACAACGCTGTTCAATATGGCGGCCATAAACTCTACGGGATAGTAGCATTTGAGATATGCTGTCTGATAGGCCACCACCGCATAGGCAGCCGCATGGGACTTATTGAAGGCATAGTTGGCAAAGTCAATCATCTCGTCAAATATGTGGTTTGCAACGTTTTCGGGTACACCATTTTTGACTGCTCCTGGTACCTCGAAGCTGCCGTCCTCCCTCATTATGCCATATATGAAGTTCTGCCTCTCCTTCTGCATGACATCCATTTTTTTCTTCGCCATGGCACGCCTTACCAGGTCCGACCGCCCCAGGGAATAGCCTGCCAGGTTTCTTACTATCTGCATGACTTGCTCCTGATAGACCATGCAGCCGTAGGTCACCTCAAGTATGGGCTTCAAAAGCGGGTGCTCATAGGTGACCTCCTCAGGATGATTCTTGTTGTAGACATAGAGGGGTATCTGGTCCATGGGGCCAGGCCTATACAGGGATATGCCAGCTATTATGTCTTCAAGGCAGCTAGGCTTTAAATCCCTCATGAACTGCCTCATCCCGCTGCTTTCCAGCTGAAATACCCCGTCGGTATCACCCGCTGATATCATTTCATATACCTTCGGGTCGTCATAGTCCATCCTGTCCAGGTCTATATCTACACTGCGGTATTTCCTGACATTTTCTATGGCATCCCTGATTACCGTAAGGGTCCTGAGGCCTAAAAAGTCCATCTTGAGCAGCCCCAGCTCCTCCAGCGTGCCCATAGGAAACTGTGTTATGACTGCATCCTCACTCTTCTGAAGGGGTACTATGTCAGTCAACGGAAACTTTGATATTACTACACCCGCCGCGTGGGTCGACGTATGTCTTGGCAGCCCCTCCAGCCTCTTGGCCATATCGATGAGGTTTTTGACGTTTTCATCAGATACATACCTCGCCTTGAGGTCCGGATTTAACTCCAGCGCCTTATCTATGGTCATATTGAGCTCAAAGGGTATCATTTTGGCTATGGAGTCTACCTCGCTATAGCTCATATTAAGAGCCCGTCCAACGTCCCTTATGGCTGCCCTGGCCGCCATGGTGCCAAATGTAGCTATCTGCGCCACCCTGTCCTGTCCGTATTTTTTGACCACGTAGTCTATGACCTCATTCCTGCGCTCATAGCAGAAGTCGCAGTCTATGTCCGGCATGCTGACCCTCTCCGGGTTTAAAAAGCGTTCAAAAAGGAGGTTGTATCTTATGGGGTCTATACGGGTGATGCCAAGGGTATAGGCCACTAAGCTGCCGGCTGCAGAGCCGCGGCCTGGCCCGGTTACTATATTATTTTCTCTGGCAAACCTGATAAAGTCCCAGACAATCAGGAAATAGTCCACATAGCCCATCTTCTGGATAACGGAAAGTTCATAATCCAGCCTATCGGTTAGTTCCTTTGTCGCATGGTCATATCTAACGCTAAGGCCATCATAGCACAGCTTTTTAAGATATGAGAAGTTATCATAGCCTTCCGGTACGGGAAACTCGGGAAGATATACCCTGTCAAATTCGAAATTGACATTGCATTTCTCGGCAATTCTTGCTGTATTCTCTATGGCCTCAGGAATATAGTGGAAGAGTTCCGCCATTTCATCAGATGATTTCAAATAAAACTCTGGTGACTCAAAGCGGAGCCTGTCCTGGTCGTCTACCTTTTTGTTGGTCTGTATGCAGAGCAGTATATCCTGGGCCTGGGCGTCCTCCCTATATATATAATGGACATCGTTGGTGGCCACGAGGGGTATGCCTGTCTCTTTTGAAAGGTTAATGAGTTCTATTGTTACATTTTTTTCTACGGCCAGGCCATGGTCCTGTATCTCAAGGAAAAAATTCCCCTCTCCAAACATATCCCTGTACATCAGGGCAATCTCTTTGGCCCCTTTGTAGTCGCCGTAGGAGAGTCTCGATGGGATCTCACCAGCAACACAGGCTGAGAGGGCTATCAGCCCCTCGTGGTATTCCTTAAGCAGCTCATGGTCGACCCTGGGCTTATAGTAAAAGCCTTCCAAAGACGCCTTTGAAACCAGCTTTACCAGATTTGAATAGCCTGTGTTGTCCTTCGCCAAGAGTATCAGGTGGTACTGGTCTCTATCCAACACGGGGTCGCAGTCTTTCATAGTGCGCTGTGCTACATATACCTCACAGCCTATTATGGGTTTTATGCCCTGATTCTCACATTCTCTGTAAAAGTCTATAACACCATACATGGATCCGTGGTCTGTGATGGCAATGCTGTCAAAGCCCATGTCTTTTGCTGTCTTCACGAGCTCAGGTATCCTGCAGGCGCCATCTAAGAGGCTGTATTCCGTATGAAGATGTAAATGTGTAAACTTGGGCATACCCATCACCTGCTCTTAAACATTCTTACAGATAAAATGCTCCTTGCCAGTATCTCTTCCTCAGATGAGACAGCTATCTCCACCTTGCTGAAGTTTCGGCTCATATCTATAACCTTCGCCTCTATGACAATCTTTAAGTCTATCTGGATAGGACGGGTATAAAATATATTAAAGTTTTCTACCTCAGCCTCATAGCGTTTGTTGCCGATAACAGCGGCCAGGCCTGCCGCCGCCATGAGCAGGGATAGCGATGGGAAACTGGCCATGCCCCCATGGCTCAGCATAAGCGCCGGTACTGTGCCTATAAATGTCACCTTATTCTGTTCAAAGACTGCCTCAAAGTTCTTTAGGAGCAAATCTTCTATGGTCTCCTCCACCTGCGGTTGGTTGTACATATATTGGAGGGCCTTTATAACATCTTCTCTTGAGATTATGCCCACCAGTTGTTTACCCTCGACCACAGGCATGAGCTCTATGCCCTGCCACACCATAGTATGTGCTGCATAGGCTACTGTCATGTCTGAGGTGGCCGCTATAGGATTTTTTGTCATTATATTGCCAACAGACTCGTCAGGGCTTGAGTCTGCTACATCCCTTGTGGTAACTACCCCCAGAAGTTCACCCTTCTCATTTACCACAGGAAATCTGGTGTGGCCAGTTTCAAGTACAGTGTTTCGCCATGTCTCTACAGTATCTTCAGGCTTTAAACACCTGGGTGACTTTATCATTACATCCCTGACAAAAAGTATCTCCTTTTTTCTCATTTTAAAGTATATGGCGCGGTTTATCAAGGTGGCTGTGGTAAAGGTATCATAATCAGTAAGTATCACCGGCAGCTTAAGGTCATTAGCTTTTTCTTCTATCTCAAATGAGCATTTAAATCCGCCGGTTATCAGGAGACCGCACTCCTTTAAAAGTCCAATCCTCTGCGCATCCTCTCTGTTTCCTATTATAAGCATATCACCAGGCGATATGTACTTTTCTATCACATCAGGGGTCATGGCACCAATAAAGAGCTTGTTTACCCTCTTATACAGGCCATCTTTACCGGCTACGCATATACCCCCAACTATGTTTACTATCTCGGAATATGTAAATTTCTCTATGTTTTTATCTTCATTATCTTCGACCCTTACTGTGCCAACCCTGGGTATGGTGTTTACATAACCCTGGGTTTCCGCCTCTTTAATGGCACGGTAAGCAGTACCTTCGCTTACCCCAAGGTCAATGGATATGCCTCTTACAGAAATTTTAGTGCCAGGCTCCAATTCCTTTATGTAGCTAATAATCTCATTGTGTTTTGTCATATAATCACCTATTCCATATCCTCTATTATAAAAAGGGTTGGTTCCTTCATTAAATCAACTACTTTACCCATATCAACCCTGTCGCCGTTGCAGTCATAAAGCAACTTCACCACTGGCCTTGTTGGCATATACCTGTTGACCGAGACCACCAGACCGACGGAGCTATCCGAGAGTTTCACCGTAGTACCTACGGGATATATGGCAACTCTCTCTAAGAACTTCGGCACCAGTTTTGCATCAAACTGATGGCCTCCCATGGATATTAAGTATTCCACGGCGTTGTTTGGGTTATCCCTTTTTTTGTATGGTCTATTGGATGTAATAGCATCAAACACGTCCGCAATACTTACTATCCTGGCAAATTCATGTATTTCCTCACCCTTTTTGCCGAGGGGATATCCTGTACCATCATATCGCTCGTGATGGGCCAGAGCCACATAGGCGGCCAGGCTGCTTATGTTGTTATTTTCTTTCAATATCTCAAAGCCATATGTGGTGTGTTTTTTTACAAGTTCATACTCTTCCGGGGTGAGAGGCCCCTGCTTATTTATTATATCATTGGGTATCATGTTTTTACCTATGTCATGGAGCAATGCACCCATGCCGAGTTCCCGAAGCCTGAGCTGATTATAACCAAGGGATGTGCCAAGTACCAGCGAAAGCACACATACATTGACAGAATGGGCAAAGGTATAATCATTTACACTGCGTATATCTGTCAGGTTTACCATCACATCAGGATTGGAAAGGATATCATCCATGATGCTGTCTACAACCTTCATGGCCTCATAAGCATCTACAGTCCTGCTGAGCTTTATCATCTCCATTGTCTCAGCCATATATTTTCTCGCCCTTATCCTTGTCTCCTCGCCTATGACGTCCTCTATAATTATATCCTTTGACATTTCGTCATCTATATAGATATCGCATATGCCCAGTTCTTGTAGCCTCTCAATATACTTATTTGTTAGCTTCATCCCGGCAGATAGAAGTATATTGCCGTTGGAAGAATATATATTCCGGGCTATCATATCTCCTTCCTTCGCATGCTCTAAAAGTATTTTTCGCATTCATATCCCCCTGTCTAAGGTTGTATCCCCACCCCTTAAAGATTCAGCAATTTCATCCAGTTTTCTAAGTCTATGGTTTATCCCCGATTTACCCATCTTGGGAGTTAGCATTTCTCCCAGCTCTTTTAAACTGGCATTTTCATATTTCAACCTGAGCTCTGCCACCTCCCTCAGGCTGTCAGGAAGGCTCTCCAAACCTATGTTTTCTTTTATATAGTTTATGTTCTCTATCTGCCTTACTGCTGCATTTACTGTTTTATCCAGGTTTGCCGTCTCACAATTTACAAGCCTGTTTATATTATTCCTTATTTCTTTGAATGCCCTTATATTCTCCAGGGATAGCAGAGACTGAAACGCACCCATTATATTGAGCGCATCTGATATCTTGTCCCCTTCCTTTAAGTATACAACATAATTATTTTTTCTTTCAATTATTTTCGAACTTAATCTGTAATGATTTAAAAGCTGCTTTAAAGATGCGGCATAGTTGAAGTTGTCAGTCACAAACTCCATATGATAGTTCTTTTCAGGGTCTGTTAAAGAACCGCACCCCATGAATGCCCCTCTTATATAAGCCTTTTTGCAGCAGTTTTTGCGGACTATATTTTTGTCAATGTTGTAGTTTATATTAGCATTGCCGTTTTCATCCATATTGATGATCCCTAAGTCTGAAAGGATGCTTTTTGTATCCGTACCAAGGTTTATGGTATAGGTATTGTTTTTCTTTAAATGATGATTTTTCGTCACAATAATATCCGGTTTAATACTATACTGTTTCTTAAAAAGCACATATAAAAGCCGGGCTATTGCTGCGTTTTCAGTTTTTATATGAAATCCTATATTCATGTTTCCCAATAAAATTATACTGCCTGAACAATGCAGAAGAGCGGAAAGTTCTGCCTTTATACAGCATGTCTTATCCGGTATGATTCTGACCAGCTCTTCCTTTACATTCATTGAGAAAGACATAAAAATCACCTCTTATATAAGTAGAAACACATCTGTTTTGCAACAAAGATGTAAATTTCATTTTGGTTAGGAAGTCTATTTACGAATGATAGCAACATCCATGCACCTTATCGCTCGTCTGATATCTATTATATAACAAAAATTTATAAAAATAAAAAGCCGCTCTTTTAAGCGGCTAAGCCCTTTTAAGGGTATTTCCCTTATCATAGATACTGTTTGTCCATTTGTTGCACTTGTCACCCCATCTGGCCAGGACTATACCACTCTGTATAAATTCCACCACCTCGCACATATTGGCACAGCCATCGCAGTCAAAACCATTGGTTTCAAACTTCATTTCTGATACTTCAAACCCCTTAAAGTCTGTGCTGCCTTTTTTCTCTACGGCCTCCTTGGCAAGCAGAGCTGATCCTATGGCACCCATAACCCCATGGTATTTTGGGACAATGACCTTCTTGCCTAGAGCTCTTTCAAAGGCCGCCTTTATTCCCTTATTGGCCGCCACTCCGCCCTGGAAAAGTATGGGTTCTAAAATTTCTTTGCCTTTTCCTATGTTATTGAGATAGTTTCTCACCAGTGCTTCGCATAGGCCGTTAATTATATCCGCTATGGAATAGCCGAGCTGCTGCTTGTGTATCATGTCTGATTCGGCAAATACCGTACACCTGCCCGCTATCCTTACAGCAGTGGTTGATTTTAATGCTATATCGCCAAACTCCTCTATGGGTATATCCAGCCTATATGCCTGCTGGTCCAAAAAAGACCCTGTACCTGCAGCGCAGACCGTATTCATGGCAAAATCAGTGACAATACCCTTCCTGAGGATTATTATCTTTGAGTCCTGGCCGCCTATCTCCAGGATGGTCTGAACATCAGGTACTATATGTGTGGCTGCCACCGCGTGGGCCGTAATCTCATTCTTTATTATATCAGCGCCCACAATAAGGCCGGCAAGCTGCCTGCCGCTGCCGGTAGTGCCTGCGCCGCATATGGTAACGTTTTTGCCTATCCTCTCTCCTATCTGCTTCATGCCCTCCTGGACCGCTTTAATGGGCTGGCCCTGGGTCCTTAAATATACGGAGTCTATTACCTCTCCGTCCTCATCTATCAAAGCAATGTCTGTACTTACAGAACCTACATCAACTCCAAGATATGCTTTCATATTCAAGCCTCCAGATAAAATATATATCAATTATTAATGATTCCACTGTACAAAGTAGTATTCTACGAATGATAGCAACATCCATGCACCTGATCGCTTGTCCTGATACTCTAATGATTTCAGTAATGCAAAATGCCCTAAAATCCGAGCAAAACATTGGAATCATATATGTGCGGAGCCCATTTCCCGTCTCCTTAAGAGAAGGTCCACAAAGGCCTCTATTCGCGTCTGATATCCGACCTGGCCGGTATTCTCATCATAGCTTAACGACATTATGGGTATATCAAGGTCTTTGCTCATTCTGCTCAGTATGCCCTGAGCTACAATCTCCGGTGTACAGGTAAATGGGAATATCTGGATAATTCCATCATAACCCTTATCAGCAAACTCCCTGGTATTGCCAATGGTATTTACGGCATGCCCACCTATTACCCTGTTCAGGTATGGCCTGGCCTCTTTTTTTATTCTGTTTAATTTCCAGGGAAATATATTTGAGAGCACGTAATCGCTGATATACTCTGTCTTGTCCACCTCAACCCCAAGTTCATTGAGTTCTTTAAATATATCCTGACTGGGGAATGGTTCTATAAGAAAATATATCTCCCCCACCACAGCAATCCGCAGGGGTTCCTCTACAGGTGGTACAGTAAGAGACCTCATCTCCTCAATAACTTTAAGTCCAAGTGCCTTGACCTCTTTGGGATCCTTAGATTCATCTATGTAGTCTCTGTATTCATTGTATTTATTCGTTACCGCCCCTCTATATGCCTCATGGGCACGGAATACAAGCAAGGCTCTTTCCATCTGGTCGAGATAGGCCATCTTTTCCCAGGCTAGTTTCACCGCATCGACAACCTTTCCAACGGTTAGACCTGGAAAAAGCGAAGCCAGATCCCTTAAGAAGTCCTTAAACCTGCCCTGAGGCGGCTCAACAATCACCATCTTTGGATTATATCCTAAGTCTTTCAGTATCTCCCTCTGCACCTGACCATAGTATCCAAACCTGCAAGGGCCCACACCACCGAGCATTAATATGGTATCTGCCCCCATCTCCAGAGCCTCAATAAAATTCCCCACATTAATTTTAAGAGGTAGGCATGCAAACTCAGGAGAATACTGTACACCTAAAGAAAGAGTCCTCTCTGTAATAGGCGGGGGTACTATTACATCTCCGCCGAGACCTTCAAACAAGGCCTTCAGGATAATGCCCAGATTTCCCATATGGGGATAAGTAAGCCTCATATCATACTACCTCCTTCCACCTCAGCAAATCCATAAAAGCCTCAAGCCGGGTTATAATCCCTGCTTCGCCGGTATGCTCATCAATAGTTAGTGAAAGAATCGGTATTGTATTTCGTCTTTTGTATTCTTTCTCTACCATTTCTTTAATAAGGGAATCAGGGCCGCATCCAAATGCAGTGACTATGACAACCCCGTCCACTATCCCGCTGTCCAGCATATATCGCCCTGCACCCAGCATTTCCCTGCCATATGTCCAGAACATATCCTTGGGGTAGCATGATGCTCCGTATTCAATATCACTCTCTTTCAGCATATCAGCCGTAATTACTGTCCCACCGAAATCATTTATCTTTTTTATAATATCCATGTTTATATATTCGTCCATAATATTGTAATTATGCCCGAGAAGTCCAATCTTAAGCAAACCACTGTCTGGTGCCTTTACCACCTTTGCACCCTCCATTATTCTGATTGCCTCTCTGGGTATAAGCCCTGACTTTAGATGTTTCTCATAGTTGTTCTGCGCTATGATAGCAGCTTCTTTCGCCTTCCTTATTTTTCTCATATCTTTTGTAAAAATCATACCGACCCTATCTATTTCCCTATCAACATTCCTGTTATATCCCCTGTATAGATCTATCTCCATATCTATGATAGGCGGAATGTCTCTGATGGACGCCCTTATCAAGTCAGGAAGCCCAAGAAATTTAGCGCATAGATACCTTCTTTTCTCTACGCTCACTATCCTTGGAACAAAGATGTAGTCTACTCCCCTGTCTTTTAAATTTATGACGTGCCCAAAAAACACCTTTACCGGCAGGCATGCCTCATCGACTGTATTTAAGACCCCATCATCTACAATTTTTTTGTTGGTTTTCTGCGAAAGTATCACCTTAGCACCCAACTCATTAAAAAAAACCTTCCATGCCGGATAAAAATTATAGTAGAGCAATGCCCTTGGAATACCTACTTTTATATCCATATTGTCACCCCCTATGCATCGTATTCTTTTAAAGTATTTACATATTTTATTTCAATTATTCACATTTAAAAGCTATAACTTCGATTATAAAGAATTATAATACTTCCATTTTAAAATTTAAAGAACGGCTGAAAGAAATGGACATAGAAAAACCTTTTGTATTGGGAATACCGCGTGGTGGTGCAGTAGTTGCACATTATGCAGCTTATGTACTAAAGTGTCCATGGGACTTTATCTTTACTCATAAGCTGCGTTCGCCCATGGACCCTGAACTATCTATAGGAGCAGTTACTCAGGATGGCTGTGTCACCCTGGACCACACCTTAATTTACAGCATTGGGGTAAATGAAAAATATCTCGAAGAAGAGGCATCGGAAGAGTACAATATGATGAAGGAATATATTAAGAAATACCGTGACAGCAATACCCAGCCAGTATTAAATGGGAAAAATATAATTGTTGTTGACGATGGCATAGCCACAGGCTACACAGCCCGTGCAGCCCTTATGAGCCTTTCCAGACACGATGTCAGGGGCCTTTATATGGCTGCACCCGTGGCTTCAAAGGATGCGGTCGAACAGCTAAAAAAACTGTCTACGGTAATAATCTTGCAAATACCAGAGGTATTCTATTCCGTAAGCCAGTTTTATAGAGATTTCAGTGACGTAAGGGAAGATGAGATAATAAACCTCTACCGTTCTCAGGCTTTTTTTCTCATAAGAATACTTTTTGTATAATAATATTCAAGTATTCTTGTGCGGTCATTTTTGAGCATATTATTTAATATTAGTTCCATGATAATATATGCCAGTTTTTTTTCATCGTGTCTTACATAATCCTTTTTAAGTTTTATTAAGTCCTCGTAAATAATCTTCGGCCCGGAATGAATCTTTTTTATTTCTTTTACAAGTTCAGCACCATCTTCATTATATTTCATCTCTATATCTTCAGGTATTGTCCCGGTATTAGCAATGATATAGTCGATCTTTTCTACACCGCCAAGTCTTCTTATTGCATCATAATGGTCAAAGAGGTCATACCCCTCTGTTTCACCCGGCTGGGTCATTATGTTTGCTATATATATCTTTACGGCATTAGATTCATTTACGGCTTTATTCATTCCTGACACGCAGAAATTTGGCAGTAAACTTGTATATAGGCTTCCGGGCCCTATCACAATCACATCCGCTTCTCTTACAGCATCTATGGCTCTTTCATATGCATGTGGATTTTGAGGCTTTAAATAAATGTTTTTAATAGCGGCACGGAGATTATGAGCCACAACTGGTATCCTGGATTCTCCCTCTACTACCGCTCCATTGGAAAGCTCAGCTACAAGGCGGACATCTTCCAGAGTGACGGGCAATACCTTCCCAGCTATGGATAATACCTCACTCATCTTTTCTATGCCCTTTTCAAAACTCCCCGTTATGTCGCTCATGGCTGCAAGGAACAGGTTGCCAAAACTTTGCCCCTTCAAAGACCCATCCTTAAACCTATAATTTAAAAGTTTATCCATTTCCGGCTCGGTATTTGCCAGAGCAAGAATGCAGTTCCTTATATCACCAGGTGGTAAAAGACCCATTTCCTCTCTTATCATGCCGGAGCCACCACCATCGTCTGCCACAGTGACTATAGCCACAATATTTGAGGTATACTCTTTAAGGCCGCGAAGGAGTGTAGAGAGCCCGGAGCCACCGCCTATGACTGCTATTTTGGGACCTCTCTGGAGGACATGGTATTTAAAAACTCCATCATGACGGGTAATGGATTTCAGACTTTCATAGTATCCTATATCTATATACATAACAATGAATACAGCTGCAATCAATGCACTACCATATATGAGAAACCCCTTCTCAAAAAAATATGAGCAAAAAATAAGAGCTATACCCACAAGAAAACCAAGGAGATATAAGAAACGCTTCATCCTCATCCCTCCTCTATGTCTCTGTGGGTGATATATACGTTATAGTCTTTCTTTTTTAATCTATCGTATAGCAGATTGGCGATGGTTATAGAACGGTGCCTCCCGCCAGTACACCCTATGGCAATAACCAGCTGACTCTTGCCTTCCCTGATGTAGAAGGGTATAAGAAATTCAATCATGTCCTCAAGCTTCTCCAGGAATTCAACCGCTTCTTTATTCTGCATGACATATTTCCTTACCGCTTCATCGTTTCCTGTGAGTGGTTTGAGCTCCTCAATATAAAAAGGATTGGGAAGAAATCTGACATCAAACACCAGATCCGCATCCAGCGGCAAACCGTATTTATAGCCAAAAGATACCACATTAACGATCAGACCGCTAAATTTTCTATTCTCTACATAGATATCGTAAAGCTGCTCCTTTAACTGTGCAGAAGTAAGCATGGTGGTATCTATAACAATATTTGCATTCTTTTTTATCTCTTCGAGCAGCTCCCTTTCCCTTTTTATACCATCCAGAATATTCCCTTCATTGTTTAAAGGATGTTTTCTTCTTGTCTCTTTATATCTGCGTACCAGTACCGCATCAGAGGCTTCAAGGAATATGATTTCATAGGGGTAGTTTGCTCCTTTGAGATATTTCAAGCCGTTAAAAAAGTCATTAAAAAATTCTCCGCCGCGGATATCTATCACCAGAGCTACGTTGGAAATCCTCTGGGAATCATAACAGAGGTCGGCCAGCTTAGGTATAAGGGCCGGCGGCAGATTGTCTATGCAGAAATATCCTATATCCTCCATTGCATTCATTGCCTGGGACTTCCCTGCTCCGGAAAGTCCCGTAATGATGACAAATCTCATATAAATTCCTCCTACCAATCTTCTCCAATAATTTTTATCTCAGGATACATGTCAACCCCGAACTTTTCTTTTACAGTCTTCTGGACAAGCTCTATAAGTCTTATGACATCTGATGCAGTTGCATTGCCCAGGTTTATTATAAACCCGGTGTGCTTTTCTGACACCTGGGCATCCCCCACCCTGACCCCTCTTAGTCCAGAGTCTTCAATAAGCTTGCCAGCATAGTATCCTGGCGGCCTCTTAAAGACGCTGCCTGCTGAAGGATACTCCAAAGGCTGTTTTTCCTGCCTCCTCCTGTTCAGGTCATCCATGGTGAACTTTATAGCATCCTTCTCACCCTTTTTTAATGCAAAACAGGCCTCGAGGACTATAAAACCCTTTTTCTGGACAATACTGGTCCTGTATTCAAACTCCATTTCATTATTATATAATATGTATTGCTTTATATCTTTCCTATCCACAACCTTGCACCACTCAAGGACATCTTTTATTTCACCGCCATAGGCTCCTGCATTCATGTATACCGCTCCACCAACTGTACCCGGAATACCGCAGGCAAATTCAATTCCTGCAAGTGAATTTCCCAGAGCAGTATCACAGACATCCTTGAGCGATGCCCCTGCCTCGGCGATTATTTTGTTTTCATCCACTTTTATACTGTTCAGGGCAGTAGTATCAACAACGGCACCCCTTATTCCTCCATCTCTAACCAGAAGGTCAGTGCCCCTACCTATAATTATATATGGATAGTCGTGAATGGTAAGAACCTTAAGTACATTAATGAATTCCTCTTTGCTTTGAGGGACTGCATATAAGTCTGCCGGGCCGCCTATCTTAAATGAGGTATGGCGTGACATGGGTTCGTCTCTCATTATGTTTTCTTTTTTTACACAGTAAAGCAGATCATTATATATCATATCGGTTATATCTGCTATAGCCATTATTCTGTCCCCTTTTTTAGTATTTTTTATATTTTATGCAGAAATTTTATTTTAAAGCACAGTTTTAATCTATGTATCCATAATCTCTTTAAAAATCATCTGCACCAATATTAAGTATAGCATAACTACAGTAACATGAATAAAAAAATTAAGGGCCTCTACAGACCCTTTATTCATTGATACATACCTTTATCTTCTTGTCAATGCAACCCTCGCTGTCATATTCAAATACATATGCCCCCCATTTTTCTACCCTGAACTCACAGCTGCAATCCCTGCAAAAGTACTTTTTCTTTCCTATTTTCCCTATGTTAGTACTTTTGCATATTGGACAACGCACTTAAATCACCTCGCAATTTAAGGCTTAAACCGCCTCAATCTTAAAGCGTTGGTCACCACAGATACTGAGCTGAAGGCCATGGCAGCGCCTGCAATGGCTGGATTCAATAGTCCTGCTGCTGCGAGAGGTATACCTGCTGTGTTATATCCAAATGCCCAGAATAGGTTCTGTTTTATATTCCTCATCGTAGCCCTGCTCAGCTTTATTGCAGTCACAATACCTCTGAGATCTCCACTCATAAGGGTTATATCCGCTGCCTCCATTGCTACGTCAGTGCCTGTGCCTATTGCTATCCCCACATCTGCTGCAGCCAAAGCTGGAGCATCATTAATGCCATCACCTACCATTGCAACAATTTTACCTGACTCCCTTAGCTTTGCTACCTCCTCTGCTTTATTCTCAGGTAGTACCTCAGCAAGTACGTGGTCTATGCTAACCTGTTTTGCTATAGCTTCGGCAGTACGCCTGTTGTCACCTGTTATCATCCATACCTCTATACCCATATCCTTAAGCGCCTTAATTGCTTCTTTTGAGCCATCTTTGACTGTGTCAGCTACAGCTACTATACCTTTAATCCTGTCTTTCTCTGCTAATATCATAGCTGTTTTGCCTTCGCTTTCCAGTCGGTCCAGTATGGATACAATTTCGTCAGATATTTCAATATTTTTGATATTTATTAATCTCCTGTTACCTAAATATAACTCTTTTCTGTCTATTTCTGCAACCACACCATGCCCCGGTATTGCTTCAAATTTTGCCGGATCTGCCATTTGCAGCTGGTTTTCCTTGGCTTTGTTCACAATTGCTTCACCTAACGGGTGCTCAGAATTTTTTTCTGCTATAGCTGCAAGTCGCAATACCTCGTTCTCCTCTGTACCGTCTATGCTGATAACATCTGTAACCTCAGGTTTACCTTTTGTTATAGTGCCAGTCTTATCCAGAATTATGGCATTTATCCTGTGGGCCCTCTCTAAGTGCTCACCGCCTTTTATCAGCACCCCGTTTTCTGCACCCTTGCCTGTTCCCACCATGATGGATGTTGGAGTGGCCAGGCCGAGGGCGCATGGACAGGCTATGACCAGTACTGATACTGCAGCTACCAATCCTACAGTAGCATTGCCAAAGCCAAAGGTCCATACTAAGAATGTGGCTAATGCTATAAGTATAACCGTTGGTACAAATATACCTGATATCTGGTCTGCCAGTTTCTGAATGGGTGCCTTTGAACCCTGGGCATCCTCTACCATCTTTATAATCTGGGCCAGGGCTGTATCCTTGCCTACCTTTGTAGCCCGGAACTTGAACGATCCAGTCTTGTTTATCGTGGCTCCAATGACCTCATCTCCTTCTTTCTTCTCTACAGGAATGCTCTCGCCTGTGAGCATTGATTCATCCACTGAGGAATAACCCTCTATTATCACTCCATCCACCGGTATCTTTTCGCCGGGCCTCACTACCACTATATCTTCTACCTCAACATCCTCTACAGGAATATCCTGTTCCACACCGTCTCTTATCACTCTTGCGGTCTTTGCCCTAAGCCCCATGAGTTTTTTTATCGCCTCGGATGTCCTGCCTTTAGCTGATGATTCCAGGTACTTCCCGAGGAGTATTAAAGTAATTATCACTGCTGCTGCCTCAAAATAAAGCTGATGGTAATGGCCAAGTATGACATTGGCTAAGCTATAAAAATACGCTACTGAAGTACCCATAACTATGAGTACATCCATGTTGGCGCTGCGGCCTCTTAATGCGTGATAGGCATTTTTATAGTATCTTGACCCTATCCAGAACTGTATCGGAGTATCTATGACAAGCTGAAAATATGGGTTTGACAAAAAGGTCATAATGCCAAAACCTATCTCCAGTATCATATTTAAGACCAAAGGGACTGTAAGTATAGCAGATATTACAAACGATGTCCAGAGACTCTTTGCCTCTCTCTCCCTTTCCTGTCTTTCTATATCTACCCCTTCTTCTTTTTCTCTGGCATCATATCCGACTTTCCTTATGGCCTTTATCATGTCCTGGACAGTGACTTCACTGCTGTTGAAGTCAACCGTGGCTGTCTCTGTTGCAAAGTTTACAGTGGCCTTGACTACGCCATTCAACCTGTTTAAAGTCTTCTCTATAGTATTGGCACATGAGGCGCATGACATGCTGATAAGCATAAGCTGTGCCCTGTCAAATACAACATCATAGCCTAAATCCCGCACCTTATTAACCATGTCGTCCATGCTGACCTGGGCAGGGTCGTATATAACTGTGCCTCTCTCTATGCTAAAGTTGACATTGGCCTCCTTCACTCCAGGTAGTTTCGATAGGCCACGCTCTATAGTATTGGCACAGGAAGCGCATGACATACCCTTTAATTTCAAGGTTATCTTCTTTTCGTTCCCCTTTGCCTCTCTATTTATTGTCTCCATTTTTCTTCCTCCTTCCAACCTCATACCCCCTGGGGGTATTTTGTAGTTATATTTTATACCTTATTCTGCTGTATGTCAATACTCTTTTAGAAATTTCTTCTATGCTTATATAGGTCTGATGTGCTTTAGCATATTTTCCACAGAAACCAGAAATATTACTGCAAAATTTTAGAGAAATAACCTTTTGGTATGAAGAAAAAAGTACTTTTCCGATTTATAACCACAAATAGAAAAATGATGAGTGCCTATGGCCTCTCATCATTTTCGTCATTTTTGTGGCTTCCATGACATCCACCGCCGTGGTTATGCCCAAACATCCCGAACGTCATAAGTATCATCATCAATGGGCAAATTAATGCCGCAAGCAATGGTAAAAGCCCTATTATCCAGCTCATATATTCATCCTCCCTTTTGTAAATACCCTATACCCGTATTATAATATACTTTTCCCGAAAAAGTGTGATGGAGGTATGATATATTTGTGAACATAATAAAGACACCGGAAAGATCCGGTGTCTGAATATTTATAGAATATTAAGAGCAAGTACAGCTACCACAGCAGCAACTGTAAGTCCAATTATATAGGGGGTATAATTTACTTTACTGGCGGTCTCTTCATTGCTTATTACTCCAGCCTCTTTTGTCTTTGGCTTCTTCGGATCAAACTCTTCACCACAGCATCCTGCCATTCCGTACACTTCCCTTTAGGTTTAATTTTAAGCTACTACTTCATATCCGGCGTCATCAACAACAGCCTTTATGTCATCCAATGTAACCTTTGCAGGATCGTATGTTATATCTGCCTTACCTTCTTCCAGGCTTACTTTCACATCTGACACGCCATTTAGAGACTTAATGGCATTTTCCACATGCATCTTGCAGTGGTTGCATGTCATGCCTTTTACGTTTACTGTAATCTTTTTCAAAATATCACCTCCAGAAACATTATATACGGTAGGGGGGTATCCTATCTATTTTTATTTTACACCTCTACGTGATTAAAATCAATAATTATTTTAAAAGGCCACATCATCTATATTATTTTTCTTTTCAACTGAATTAATTGATACCATTATTTTATTGGGGAGGCAGACAATGTTTTTATATGGCTTGTCTATCCAGCCTGTATCTGAGCAGATACCTTCCGGGCAAATATCTCTCGGCATTGGCAGCATCCTCACTTTACCGTCTTTAGTTTCTATAGCGGCCTGGCCTTTTTTAAAAGTATAGATATACAGCTTTGATTCACCGGAGAAATTTAACGGTACGATTTCAACTACCTCATTATCAATCTGGACGGTAATGATACTGCCGGTTGTGGCATTGGTTGCAACATATATATCATACCCCATTCCCAAAATGCTAACCACAATTATCACATATATCAGGAACTTATCATATTTAGTCATTAGCATCACTAACATCAATTATATCTCAAAGGGATACAGGTAATAAAGTGGATTTATGTACCTTCCGATGTATATTCGTTATACTCTCTTTCCACTTCCGCTGCAGCTTCATCAACTGTCTCATATCCAAGCAATATTTGTCTGAGATGAGTCTTTATTATCTCATCCAGTATTTCCAAATGCTCATTTTGAGGCAGATACTCTGTGTTATCCACTATCTTCGCTACCTTTTCCATGAGTTCATCATTTTTATATAAAGCCTCAGAGCCTTGATACACAGGCATTAAGCAAAAATAGCGTATCCTTTCCTGTTTATCCTTTGATGTAATCTGATTCATAAATTTCATTATTATCTCCATCTTTTTGGGATCGTTCTGTTTAAATACAGAATAAGCTATGACCCTTTTCGAAGCTGGAGATTGTACGGGATATGAAACTACGTCATACTGCATGGATGCTTTACTTTTCAATTTGAGTATTCCCGACAGGCTGTACGGCATAACAGCAATTTTTCTATCTTCTATAAACCTATCCCATGCCCTGGTTTTATCTATAGTGCCAAAGTCCTGTGTTAAGAGTTTCCTCTTGTTTAAATCAGCAAAAAATGCAAATCCTTCTTTTATCTCATCAAATGCAGGTGTACCATCATCATTAAATATCTTCCCGTTTTTAAACAGGAATGGCATCAGTGTATAATCGTCTATGTCTATATAACCACCCAAAGCATAGATCTTTACATTTTTCTTGGATATATTTCCCTTTTCAATGGGACCTAAAAAATCCTCAAGATCTGAGATATTAAGGTTTCCTGTATTGTTTAACCCATAGCTGCTTAATATATCCCTATTTACAAATAGTACATCTGAAGTAATAGCCCATGGTAATCCATAAACATTGCCATCTTTACTTACCTGCTCTATGACACCCTGCCTATAATCATTTATATTATTTATGTATTCATCCAGCGGTTCCAATACACCTCTAGATATATACCAGTAATTTCCTCCCACAGGGGCTATATCAGGATAGACCCCCGTCCTTGCAGCTGACTCAAGCCTGGCATAACCGTCCCTGTAGTTTAAAGGGACAAGGTCTATCACCACCCCCGGGTTTTGCTTCTGGAACCTTGAGATTTCCTCTCTTATCCATGAAAAACCACCGGGGTCATCCGCTGTAGGATAAGGAAAATCCATCATTGTTATGACGCCTTTATATTCCTGTTCTTCCTCCTGTGGATTTTCAATACTTTCTCTGTACTGGCTGTAGTAAGAAGGCCAATATATAAGGAAGGCTATGAGCAATAAAGAAAAAAATAGGATAAAAGGACGTTTCCACATAATCATCATCCCTCTATCCTATTTATATTTTTGCATGTAAATATTATTCAATCAAGTTCTATTACTATAAGTCTATAACGGTATTAATCTTACCAAAGTGTCTAAACCAGAGAAGATGGTTTGCAGTCAATAATTTGAAGCCACAAGAACCGTCTCCGTGGTTCGCCATCCTTCTACTTTGCCAGCTGGTCTTTGAGATAGTTTATCCTCTCTACAGGAGATGGGTCTGTGCCATTAAGAAAGGCAAGGTAGACACTGGCATAGTCGCCTACATATATAAGGGAAAACAGCCTGGCCAGCCTTGTACCGCCGACAGCCTGGACCTCATCCACCTTATATACAGCATCCTCTATAATCTCTCTTGTAATTTCCATACGTCTCTTTATCCTTGGATGGTCCTCATCGTCCTGCAGGTATACAATGACAAATTTCTTTAAGAGTTCCTTTGGAAACTCAAAGCCCACCACCTCATTATGGTTAAGCTCTGAAAATACATTGTAGTAAGCTATAGCCTTTCCGTTTTCACTCATCTGGCCTTTCCATCTCTGTGCCACTATTTCTGTAGTGCCTGCACTTCCGTAGATTACCGGTAATCTGCCATAGAAGTCATCAGCTAATTGTTTTGCATTGTTGTCCTCAAACATGACCTCCGGATTTAGCTGTTCCCTGAGGTCTCTTATGGTGGCTATGGCGTCCTTTATCTCCTCTGAAGGGTCACCGATTATGCCCGCCTTATAGAGGGTCATAATGGTTGTGACAAAGGAATAGCCAATGGCTGCCCTGGGCTGATAACCGCCAGGTATTGTAAGTACAGGATATCCGTCGGATAGAGCCATTTCCTTTAATTTCCCACCTGTAGTAATGGCAACTATCTGGGCACCCTTTTGTTTTGCCTCTGCATATGTAGAGAGTGTCTCCTCTGTATTACCAGAGTAGCTGCTGGCTATGAACAGGGTACTGCTGTCAACAAAAGCCGGGACATTATAGGACCTGTTGACCATGATCGGTACAAGCACCTTATCCATAAGGTACACCCTGACCAGATCTCCGCCGATGGCAGAGCCGCCCATGCCTGAAATAACTACATTCTTTACATCGGATACTTTAAAATTAAATTTCTCTGAGATTGAGAGGGCCTCCTCCATCTGTTCAGGAAGATGATAGACTGCATCCAGCATACCCTCCCTGTCAAGCTCCTGAAGTTTGTTTAAATCATCCAATATGTTCATACACCTCATCCTTTCTATTGTTGTGTTAATCTTTTTAAAAGCCGTTCGTCAAATTCCTTTGCGGCATTGTAACCCATATCCTTCTGCCTCTGATTCATGGCCGCTACCTCTACTATTATGGCCAGGTTGCGGCCAGGCCTTACGGGAATTGTGACTTTAGGCTTTTTCACACCCAGGATTTCCATATACTCATCATCCATGCCTACCCTCTCGTAAAACTTACCATCATTCCAGGGTTCAAGCTGTATGACCAGGTCTATATCTTTTGACTGCCTTATGGCACCCACGCCGTATAAAGTCCTGATATCCAGTATGCCTATGCCCCTGATTTCTATATAATATCTGATGAGGTCTGGTGCGGTACCGGTGAGGGTGTGTTCGTCAGTGAGTTTAATCTCCACGGCATCATCGGCAACCAGCCTGTGGCCCCTCTTTATGAGCTCTAAGGATGTCTCACTCTTGCCTATGCCGCTCTGCCCTAATAGCAGTATGCCCACGCCGTAGACATCTACCAGATCTCCATGGATAGTAATGGAGGGGGCAAGCATATCATTTAAATAGTTATAAAGGCTGTATATGAGCCGTGTAGTTGCCTCCTTCGACCGGAAGAGGGGCCTCCTGTATCTTACAGCGGCATCATATATCTCCTGTGGGACATCCAGATTTCTGGAGACTATGGCACAGGGAAAGGCAAATTTAAAAAGTTCGTCGGCCCTCTTTTTCCTAGTGGCAGGGTCTAATGTCATGAAATAGGTGACCTCCACCTTCCCTATGACCTGGACCCTTTCATAGCCGAAGTATTCGTAAAACCCTGCCAGCTCCAGGCCTGGCCTGTTGACATCGGCAGACTCTATATATATATCCTCATCATAGTTGTCGTTAATTACCTCCAGCTTAAAGTCTTCTGCCAGCTTTGTTACAGGTATCCTGTTCATCTTAACCCTCCCTGGACAAATTCAGAACATATGGTCATAAAATGTCCCACATCTATTTCATTCCTCTGAAATAATTATACACCTGTTCTGCCGCTTTTGCATTCATTGAAGGAACTTTTTTTAATTCCTCTATACTGGCTTTACCCACAGCCTCCGCAGAACCAAAATATTTTAAAAGCTCCTTTCTTCTGGTCTTACCAACACCGGGAATCTCATCAAGCAAAGACTTAACAGCCTGTTTCTGCCGCAGGTCTCTATGATAGTTTATGGCAAACCTGTGAGCTTCATTCTGAATGGCTGTAATTAACCTGAAGGCATTACTGTTTATAGGTATATGGATTTCTCTGTTATTATAAATAAGTCCCCTGGTCTTGTGTCTGTCATCCTTAACCATGCCGCATACCGGTATATCAAAACCCACGGCATTTAAAACCTGTTCACAGGCATTCACATGACCCCTTCCACCGTCCACCATAATAAGGTCAGGCAGGGATGTGAATTTCCCCTCCTCCGGGTCTATACCTTCACTTTTTAGCTTTTCTGCCTCCTCTATGCTGTGGACAAACCTTCTCTCTATGACCTCCCTCATGCTGGAATAATCATTGGGGCCTGAAACTGTCTTTATTTTAAAACGCCTGTAATCGCTGTTTTTTGGCTGGCCATTTTCAAATACAATCATGGAAGCCACAGAGTTGGTACCCTGTATATTGGAAATGTCATATGCCTCAATGCGATAGGGTTTATCGCTCAGGTCCAGGTACTCCATGAGCTCCTTGAGGGCCTCACAGGAGGACTGCATCTCATTTTTCAACCTGTCCCTGTAGTTCTCCAGCATGTCCCGGGCATTCTTCGTGACCATATTTACAAAGTCTTTTTTTTCAGCCCTCTTCGGGACGGTGAGTTTCACCTTGGACCCTCTCTTACCAGACAGCCAATCCTGAATCAGTTCCTTTTCATCTATCTCGTCCTGGATAACCACCTCTGCAGGTACATGGGATATGTTGGAATAAAACTGTTCTACAAACTGTGCCATTGTCTCTTTTATATTTTCCTCATCTATCCTGCTGAAGAAAAAGTGCTCCCTATCCACTAACTTGCCTTCCCTGACGAAGAACACCTGTATGCAGAGGTCGCCCTCAGACAAATAGTAGCCTATGACATCCATATCTTTCTCCTGGGTCTTTAAGACCTTCTGTCCATAGCTTATTTTCTTTATGGACTCTATCTGGTCCCTTAATTCCACGGCCTTTTCGAACTCCAGGTTTTTCACGTGGTTTTCCATCTTCTCCTGCAGTATGGCTATGAGCCTGTCCTGATGCCCATCTAAAAACTCACATATCTCCTCGCACATCTTCCTGTGCTCTTCCTTGCTTATCCTGCCGGTACATGGGGCCTTGCATTCGCCTATATAATAATAGAGGCATTCCCTTACCTTACCCATACGCTCTTCAATATTTATGTTGCAAGTCCTCACGGGATGCATACGCCTTAGGATGTTTACAGTCTCCCTGGTAGCATATGCGCTGGAGTATGGGCCAAAATACCTGGCCCCGTCATGGCTTACCTTGCGTGTGACAAAAACTCTGGGATAGTCCTCATTCATTGTTATCTTGATATATGGATAGCTCTTATCATCCTTCAGGGAAATATTGTATTTGGGCCTGTATTTTTTTATGAGGTTGCATTCTAAGATAAGGGCTTCCATCTCATTGTCCGTAATGATATACTCCAGGTCTGCTATATGGTTTACCATAGACCTTACCTTGGGCATCTGGTTCTTAGTATTGTGGAAGTACTGCCTCACCCTGTTCTTGAGGACCTTGGCCTTGCCTATATATATTATATCTCCCCGCTCGTCCCTCATTATATATACCCCAGGCTGCGCAGGGAGGGACTTTAGTCGTTCTTCAATCTGTGGAGATAATTCCATGTATCATCACCTTGTATACATTATAGCATATTCTGATTTAGGTGTAAGAAGCCGCATTACAAATGATAGCAACATCCATGCACCTGATCGCTTGTCTTGATACTCTATGAATTCGTGGCTACGTTCTATATTATATCTTCCCGCTCGTCTCTCATTATATATATGCCATAGCATATTCTGATTTAACTGTACTAAAGTAGGAAAAGGCGGCATGTAAAGGCCGGAGGTACCTTAACACGAAAATAGACTACTCATGGTAAGATTTACAACGCATCATCCTATTTTCATTATTGGTTGTGCTTAAAATAAGCATGGACGGTTAAAGTGAGATTTAGCTGCTCTTAGTCTCGAAACAAGCGAGGCAGGTACTTATTCAAGACCTGTCGTGCTATCGGGGCGGCCACCTGTCCACCGCTGCCTCCATTTTCCACTATCACAGCCACTACAATTTTTGGGTCGTCAGCAGGTGCAAATCCTATAAACCAGGCATGGGACTTTTTGCCTTGCACCTCAGCAGTGCCGGTCTTGCCGGCCACGTCTATCCCTGATATACGGGCAGCTGTACCAGTCCCTCTATTTACTACACCTATCATCATTTCCTTAATTTTATCTGCTGTGGCCCCGGATATTGGAGACAGGTATGCTTCATCCTGCCGGCTATAGCGTATCCTGCCTTCCGAGTCCGCTATGCCCTTTACTATATATGGGTGCATTATAGTGCCATCATTGGCGACAGCAGAGGCAACCATGGCCATCTGGAGTGGTGTTGCCAGGATATCGGCCTGGCCGATAGATGACAGCGCCAGCTCTCTTTTGCTGGTGGGATTGGGAAACAGACTCATCTTTACAGGCAAATCAAAGTCCAGATTTCTATTGAACCCAAAACTATCAGCATATGCACCCATACCTTGGGCGCCTATCTCCAGCCCCAGGTTTATAAATGTGGAATTGCAGGATAACTCCACTGCCCTTTCTATGTCAATTTCCCCATGGGCAGTGCCATTGTAGTCCTTTATAATAAGGCCATCCACATCAGTAGCGCCGGTGCAGTTGAATGTCCTTTCATCCAATCCTTCAATGTTTTCCAGTGCTGCTGATAGTGGTATTATCTTAAAGACAGACCCAGGTGGATATAACCCCTGGATAGCCCTGTTTATGAGAGGGCTTTCTTTATCCGCCTTTATCTTTTCCCAATCTCTTTCTATATTGTTAGGATTAAAGCCCGGTGATGAGGCCATGGCCAGTATCTCTCCTGTCCTGGGGTTCAAGGCAACGACTGCTCCCCTGCGTCCACCCAGTGCCTCATAGGCTGTCTTCTGCAAACCGCTGTCTATGGTGAGTATGACATCGTATCCCCTGTCTTTAATCCCTAGTATATTCTGCCTGAAGAGAATGAATGGGTTTTTTGTCTCCATACCAAGAAGTTCCTTATTGTATGCAGCTTCAATGCCCGACCTCCCATACTGCCTGCTGTTGTAGCCAACCAGAGGACCGACTGAGGCATCGCCATAATACACTCTCTTTTTCTGGTCTCCATCAACCACTGTTTCTGCCAGGACAGTGCCATTCCTGTCAATTATACTTCCCCTGACTACCCTGTTTTCCTCTTCCCAAAGCCTCCTGTTGTAGTCCGATGCGAGAAGGGTATCCCTCATGAAGAACTCAAAATACAAGAGGTAGCCTATCAGGGAGGAGAACATCAACACTACAGCAATCAGTACATTACGTATATTTTTCTTCATCTTTCTACCTCCTCAATGCTGAGGGAATTCATGATGCCCAGGAGGCAGAAGGTGGTAACTATGGAACTTCCGCCGTAGCTTATAAAAGGCAGGGTAACCCCGGTAAGAGGTATAAACTTGGTAACCCCTCCTATGATTATGAAGGTCTGAAAAGCCAGCATTGAGGCTATACCGGTGAGCAGGAGTTCCTTGAGGCTGTCGTCGGATGCCATAGCACTCAGATATGCCCTCACAAATATCAGGAGGTATATTACAATCACGGCCAGGCCGACCAGGAGTCCAAATTCCTCTACCATAATGGAAAATATCAGGTCTGTGGACACTGCCGGGATATACTCAGGATGGCCGAGGCCAAGCCCCGACCCAAAAAGCCCGCCGGCCCCTATGGCAAAGAGAGACTGTACAATCTGATATCCCTTACCGGGCACGTCCATCCAGGGGTTCAGCCATGCCTCAAACCTCACCCTCACATGGCTGAATACAAGATAGCTTATTACAGCGCCAACTGCAAACATGGTCAGTCCTATGAGGGGATAACGCAGCTTTCCCGTAGCTGTATATACAAACACTATCCCCGTAAGAAAGAAAATAATGGCTGTGCCCAGATCCTTCTGAATAAAAAGCAGTAGAACTATAGCGACCACAAAACCGCTATAGTAAAGTATATCCTTTGGTTCTCTGCGTTCTCTCAGAAAAGAGGCTGATGTCAGGCAGAAAAGTATCTTCACAAACTCTGAGGGCTGAAATGAGTAGCCTGCAATGATAATCCAGTTGGTTGAACCGCCGATTTCTTTACCAAAGATTATTGTGACAGCAAGCAATAGAAGCGAAGCTATTCCGAAATACCAGTAATATTTTATTAAGTGGCCATAATATTTAAATAAAAATGTAAATACTATGAATGCAGCTACACCGCCGGTTATCCATATAAACTGGCGGTAGGCCAGGCCCTCATTAACCCTGTATATCATCACGAGTCCAATGCCGCATAGAAAATTGCTTAATAAAAACAGCATAGCATCGCCATTTAAAGCAAATATGCGCATCGTGATAAAGCCAATGGTGATTATGGCCATAAATCCAAGACCCATATAAAGTGGTTTTGGGTTTATTGGTGTATTACTTAAAGAGAGCAGGGAAAAACAAATAATCAAAAACAGATACAGGGACAAAAGCATAGCTCTGTAATATCTGGAAGCCTTTACCATATAATCAGCTCCTATATGTCAGTTTTACCGGGCCAATCATAATTACGTCTCCATCCCTCAATCTTGCCTTTCCTTTGATTTTTTTACCGTTGATTATAGTGCCGTTGGAACTTTTGAGGTCTTCTATATAATATCCTCTCCAGCTTTTTATAATACTGGCATGTCTACTGGATATAAACGGATTGTTCAGGACTATATCACAGTCCTCGCCCCTGCCTATTATGGTATTCTCCTTTAATTCATACCTTATAGCAGGGTCATCGTTAGAAACCAGATAGGCCCCCAATTTTTCCCCGTACCATCCCGTAAGCCTTATGATCTGGATGGTGTTGAACAGGAAATAATATACTAAGGACATCAATATCCACTTAAACAGACCTGCCAGAAATTCATACATAAGCTACACAACCTCCAAGCCCACCTTTAAGTATGGCCTCAAATACTGACCTGTATAAGAATTATCCATCATGCTGACCTCTTCAGGGGTACCCATAGCTATTATTTCTCCACCCCTATCCCCACCTTCTGGTCCAAGGTCTATAATGTAGTCAGCGGTCTTTATTACATCCATATTATGCTCTATCACTATTACAGTATTACCGCCTTCCACCAGTCTGCCCAGCACATTAAGGAGCATGTGCACATCTGCTATATGCAGACCTGTTGTAGGTTCATCCAGTATATACAGCGTCTTGCCGGTAGGTCTTCTGGAAAGCTCTGTGGCCAGCTTTACCCTCTGCGCCTCTCCTCCAGATAGCTGCGTTGAAGGCTGGCCCAGCTTGATATAACCAAGCCCTACATCATAAAGTGTCTGAAGCTTAGCCTTGATCCTTGGAATATTTTCAAAAAACTCCAGCGCCTCCTCCACAGTCATATCCAGTACATCTGCAATATTTTTCCCCTTGTACTTCACCTCTAAGGTTTCCCTGTTGTACCTCTTGCCTTTGCATACCTCACATGGTACATAAACGTCAGAAAGGAAGTGCATCTCTATCCTGATTATACCGTCACCACCGCATGCTTCGCAGCGGCCCCCCTTTACATTGAAACTGAAGCGCCCCGGCTTATATCCCCTCATTTTGGAATCAGGAGTCTGGGAAAATATTTCCCTTATCAGGTCAAAAACTCCGGTATATGTTGCCGGATTTGACCGTGGGGTCCGTCCTATGGGGGATTGATCTATATTTATTACCTTATCCAGGTATTCTATTCCTTCTATAGTGTCGTGTAGTCCAGCCTCTTCTCTGGCACCATTTAGTCTCTTGGCCAGGGCTTTATATAGTATCTCATTTACCAGGGTGCTCTTTCCCGAGCCTGACACGCCCGTAACGCATGTAAATACTCCCAGTGGGAATGACACGTCGATATCCTTTAAGTTGTTCTCCCTTGCCCCTCTTACCGTCAGCCAGTTTCCATTGGGTTTTTTCCTTTCCAAAGGTACAGGGATACTCCTCCTGCCGCTTAAATACTGGCCGGTTATGGATCTTTCGCATTTCTTTATATCTTCGATGGTGCCGCAGGCCACAATCTCACCCCCATGGGAACCGGGCCCCGGCCCAACATCTATGATATAGTCTGCTGCATACATTGTTTCCTCATCATGTTCCACCACTATTAAGGTATTTCCAAGGTCCCTAAGATTTAGCAGGGTCTTTAAAAGCTTGCCGTTATCTTTCTGATGAAGTCCTATGCTGGGTTCATCAAGTATATAAAGCACACCTACCAGACCAGAACCTATCTGGCTTGCCAGTCTTATCCTCTGAGATTCACCTCCGGATAATGTGGCTGCAGCCCTGGAAAGGGTAAGGTAGTCCAATCCAACATCTATCAAAAACCCAAGTCTGGCTTTAATCTCTTTGAGTATCTGAGATGCAATAATCTTTTCCCTTTCGGTGAGTACCAGCTCATCCAGGAATTTCACGAGGTCTCTTATAGAAATGTTGGTCATCTCGGATATATTGATGCCGCCCACTGTAACAGCTAAGCTTTCAGGCTTCAACCTGTCCCCATGGCATGCAGGGCAGGGGGTGGTCCTCAAGAAATTATATATTTCCTCTCTTACGAAGCTGGACTTGGTATTTTTAAATCTTGTTTCCAATTCATTCAGTACTCCTTCGTAGTGTTCACCATCACCGTAAAGAAATTTATTGTACTCCTCTTCTTCCATATTCTCAATAGGTACATAGACATCTATGCCCATTTTTCTCATGCTGGTAATCATATTGTGGTATGCCATGGTATCCTTAGCATAAAGCCATGAGTCTATGGCTCCCGAGGTTATTGCTTTGGATTTATCGGGTATCAACAGATCAGGGTCTACCTTCAGGTCTGTGCCGAGCCCGCTGCATACAGGACATGCTCCAAAGGGGCTGTTAAAGGAGAACATCCTGGGGCTTAACTCCTCAAGGCTGATGCCGCAGTCAGGGCATGCATAGTTCTCACTGAAAAGCCATTCCTCACCATCCACTATCTCTATTATTACCAACCCTTCTGAATGTTTAAGGGCTGTTTCTATGGAGTCTGTGAGCCTGCCCTTTATACCCGGCCTTACCACAAGCCTATCCACTATCACCTCTATGGAGTGCTTTTTGTTCTTCTCCAGTTTTACATCCTGGTTTACCTCCATAACAGAGCCATCGACACGCATGCGGACAAATCCACTCTTCTTAATAAAGTCAAATATCTTTGCGAACTCCCCCTTTCTGCCCCTCACCAGCGGTGATAAGATCTGTATCTTTGTCCCCTCATGGAGAGACATAACCTTATCCACCATCTGGTCTACTGTCTGCTGGCTTATCTCCCTGCCACAGTTCGGGCAATGTGGAATTCCTATGCGTGCATAGAGAAGCCTCATGTAGTCGTATATCTCTGTCACAGTCCCTACTGTGGAACGGGGGTTCTTGCTGGTAGTCTTCTGGTCGATGGATATGGCCGGGGATAGTCCCTCTATATAGTCTACGTCGGGCTTGTTGGCCTGGCCAAGGAACTGCCTAGCGTAAGCCGACAAGGACTCCACGTACCTCCTCTGTCCCTCAGCATAAATTGTGTCAAATGCTAAGGATGACTTTCCTGACCCGCTCAGGCCAGTGATTACCACCAGTTTATCTCTGGGTATGGATACATCTATATTTTTCAGGTTGTGTTCTCTGGCGCCTTTCACAAAAATTTCATCTTTGGCCATCTATATTATCACCTCAGTTTTAAAGTCACCTATTGTTTCGCAAGAAGTTTCTTCAGGTCCATCATTTTATCCCGCAATTCTATGGCCTTCTCAAACTGCAGTTCTCTTGCTGCAGCCATCATCTGGTCCTCTAAGAAACTTATGGTCACCATCAATTCTTCTTTATTTATAGGCTTTTTACCTCCTGTCTTTACCTTATCCGCTTTATACTCACCCTTTGATTCGCTCACTTTTGTCATGGCTAATATGTCCCTTACCGATTTCTGGACGGTGGTCGGTGTTATGTTATGCTCAATGTTATACCGTATCTGTATTTCTCTCCTCCTGTTGGTCTCATCAATAGCCCTTTTCATAGAATCTGTTATTGCGTCGGCATACATTATCACCCGGCCATCCACATTTCTGGCTGCCCTGCCGACTGTCTGAATAAGAGAAATCTCAGACCTTAAGAAACCTTCTTTATCTGCATCCAGTATAGCTACCAACTCCACCTCAGGAAGGTCCAAACCCTCCCTCAAAAGGTTTATACCCACCAGTACATCAAACTCACCGAGCCTGAGGTCTCTTATTATCTCCATCCTTTCTAAGGCATCTATGTCCGAGTGCATATATCTAACTTTGATACCTATGTCCTTGAGATAGTCCGTAAGGTCTTCGGCCATTCTCTTGGTCAATGTGGTTACAAGTACCCTATGGCCTCTTTCGGCTGTTTTCCTTATTTCGGCTATCAAATCGTCTATCTGACCGGTTACAGGCCTGACCTCTATAGCCGGGTCTATCAGCCCGGTAGGTCTGATTATCTGCTCGACTACCTGTTCAGAATGCTCCAGCTCAAATGGCCCTGGAGTGGCCGAAACAAATACTACCTGATTTATCTTCTTTATAAACTCATCAAACTTAAACGGCCTGTTGTCGTAACAGGAAGGCAGCCTGAAGCCATGCTCCACAAGGGCATCCTTCCTCGACCTATCTCCATTGTACATAGCCCTGAGCTGCGGTATTGTCTCATGGGACTCATCTATAAAAAGCAGAAAATCTTCAGGGAAATAATCTATAAGGGTATATGGGGCGCTGCCAGGCGGCCTTCCCGAAAGGTGCCTGGAATAATTTTCTATACCCTTGCAATAACCCATCTCCTGGAGCATCTCCAGGTCAAACATGGTCCTCTGTTTTAATCTTTCCGCCTCCAGTATCTTACCATCATCCTTGAGCTTTTTATACCACCATTCAAACTCCTCCTGAATGCTGTTTATGGCCCTTTTTAATTTTTCCTGAGTGGTAGCATAATGGGATGCTGGAAGTATCGAAACATGACGCAGTTCTCCCAGTATCTCTCCTGTCAGTACATCTATCTCGGTTATCCTGTCTATCTCATCGCCAAAAAACTCAATCCTGACAGCCTTATTGGTAGAGGAAGCTGGAAATACCTCTATGGTATCCCCCTTAACTCTAAACTTACCCCTGGAAAAGTCGATGTCATTCCTGTCATAATGTATATCCACAAGATGTCTTAATACATCATCCCTATCCTTATTCATGCCAGGTCTTAAGGAGAGCACAAGATTTCTGTAGTCGATAGGATCTCCCAATCCATATATGCAGGATACACTGGCCACTATGATTACATCTCTCCTCTCGAATAACGCTGCAGTGGCTGAGTGTCTCATCTTATCTATCTCATCATTTATGGATGCATCTTTCTCTATATAAAGGTCAGACTCAGGTACATAAGCCTCCGGCTGATAGTAGTCATAATAGCTTACAAAGTATTCTACAGCATTTTCAGGGAAAAACTCCTTAAATTCACTGCATAACTGTGCAGCAAGGGTCTTGTTGTGTGCAATAACGAGGGTGGGTTTCTGTACCCGCTGTATGATATTAGCCATGGTAAACGTCTTGCCAGAGCCGGTTACGCCCAGCATGGTCTGATATTTCATTCCCTCCATTATACCCCTTGACAGCTTATCTATGGCACGAGGCTGGTCTCCTCCTGGTATATAATCACTTTTCAGTTTAAATTCTCCCATTATAATCACCACCGGTTTAAATTAACCCATTATTTTATTATACCATATAAGACAACCACATATAAAACCGAAAGGAAAAAGGCCCCCATATCAATGGCGGCCCCATTTATCCATAATATTCTTATATATCCTTTCTAAAATTGACGGTGCTTCGGAAACTATAAAACCAGGGTTGGTATTCTTAGGTACAAAAAGTATACCAAGTTGGGTTATCCCATTTTTATAATCACTGTACTCGCATGTTTTCCTGGTCCCCTCCGTATTGACGACATCCACCCATATGTGTGATGCCATCTCATGAAGGATATCCCTTATATTCTCCTCACTATCCACTTCTCTACCATTTATGCTCAAGATGACATCTCCCGGACTCAAACCCATCCTATCGGCCGGACCTCCCCTTTTTACCTCTAATACCCTCATTCCCTTCTCTGGCGGCACATAAAGAGGCTTACCTTTATCCTCTATATATCTGCCATATATTATAAGGGCCTCATGGCCTATAGGAGCAAACAGAGCTGCTACATATTTCATAATGACGCTGTATGGGGCGAGCAGAGATAGGATAATGAGTATGATACTGAATCCGAGCAGCCTTAATGCAGAGCTTTTGCTCCTTTTCTCTGGCGTCTCTGTAAGCACAATATCACCATATCCAAGGGCAGCAATTCCGTTAAGTATTATAAATACAGAGCTTTCTGTAACCCCCGGCATCTTTATAAGCGGCCACCAGTCCGGGGTAGCAACCGTCCCGCTGTTCAGGAATGGTCCTGTGTAAAGGACAAGTATCAGTATTGGGATTGGCCAAAACCTCTGCATGTTAAAACCACCTACAACACTGCCGTCTTTACGTTCTATAAATATAGGCAGCCTATCCCTATGGCCATCAAGCCATATAAGAAGGCTCTCCATAAGGTGCAAAATACCAACCAGTGCCATAAGACCGGCTACGTTTATATGGGGGTATCCAAAGATAAGGCTTACGAGTGATACTATACCACCAGCATAGGAAAAACATATATAACGTGGATTTATGAGCATTAAGAGTATGGCTAGGGGCCAGACATACTCCAGCCCCGACTGGTCCATGGTTATGCCCAGAAATACCATTATAAAGCTACCTATAAGTCCGCCCAGCAGTCCAAAGAATATGGAGTCCAGCACCCTTTCTCTTATAGGATACTGGACATCACCCAATATTTCTACCTCCATCCTGGCAATCCTGCGGTACTGCATATACACTATAAGGACAACTACCCAGAATACAGGTTGAATAACTGAAAGCGAATAAGATTTTATTATAAGCCATGACATATCAATAAAATTTGACATCATTAATTATCACCTGCTGTTTATTTTCTGTTCTAACACCTCTATCGCCTTTTTCAACTGCGTATCTTTATCCTTTGGAACAGTCACCATCTGAGCAACATCTTCCGGAAGTTCAACCACAATATCAGGCAATATCCCTTTGCCCTGTATATCAGTACCTTTAGGAGTATAGTATTTCGCAATGGTATATTTCAAACCCGAGCCATCCTCAAATTTGTACATGGTCTGGACAAGTCCCTTCCCAAACGTCTTTGTTCCAACTAAAGTACCAGCCCCATTATCCCTTATAGCACCCGACAGTATTTCCGAAGCGCTGGCACTGCCTCCGTTTACCAAAACCACCAGCGGAAGTCCCAGTGCCCTCCCATCGGAGTAGCTATATTCTCTCTTGCCGTTCCTATCCTCTGTATAGACGATGGTACCTTTTGGAAGAATTTCATCGGCTATGTTTACACATACATCAAGTAGTCCGCCCGGATTATCCCTGAGGTCTATTATTATTCCCTTAACGTCTTGAGCTTTAAGGTCTTTGACTGCATTTTTAAAGTCTTCATCGGTATGTTCATCGAACATGGTAAGCCTTATATATCCGATATCATTGCTGAGTTTTTCATAGCTCACTGTTTCCAGCTTTATGACATCTCTTTTTATATTAAAGTTGAGAGGCTGGTCTACACCTTCTCTTGTAATTGTCACCTTAACCATAGTGCCGGCCTGGCCTTTCATCATAGCAACCGCAGCATCGAGGTCTTTTCCCGACACAGGCTTGTCATCTACTGCTATTATAATATCATTTGCCTTTATGCCCACCGTCTCGGCAGGTGAACCTTTTATTGGAGAGACCACACGTATATTCCCCTCATCATCAGCAGATACCACCAGGCCGATGCCTGCATAGTTGCCCGTGGTTTCTGTCATAAAATCATTGTACTCTTTCTGTGTCATATAAACTGTATATGGGTCATTCAAAGATGCTGCCATACCCTTGAAGGCCCCATCGTACAATGTTTTTGGATCCACATCGGTCAGATATCTTTGAGTCAGGATGGACTTTATCTCCATTAATTTTCTAAATTCCATAAAATCATCATATTGTTTGCCTGAAAGCACAATAGAACCACCTGGCAGTGGAACCGGTACAAAACTTATTAAGGCAACGGCTACAGCAAAACCTACTAAAACCAGTGCAATGTCTTTAATGAAATTTTTATTTCGCACACATAATCACCTCTAAAAATGTATAATTTGGGTGTAAAAAGCATTCTATGAATGATAGCAGCATCCATGTACCTGGTCGCTCGTCTTGATACTCTAATGATTCGTGGCTGCTATTTGGCCGGGTGCGCCTCCATTCGGCGTCCTTGCCTTAAGGTCGGCTCATCTGGCGTCCATGCCAGATGCCCCGGCTACACTTGCCACTTATCAAGGGTATCATAGACTCTCTTTAAGGTTGCATTTGATGCTCGCTATCATTCTTTTCAGACTTCTTGCAGTGTAATCACGATAAGCTTACTATAAAATTATACAATAATATCAATAAAAAAAATAGGTATCAGCTGTACCTATTTAAAATATGGCATCGGGTCTACCGGTGTACCGTTCTTTCTTACCTCAAAATGCAGATGAGAACCGGTAGATAGTCCTGTACTTCCTGCCTTTGCTATCTGCTGACCTTTTGTTACCTTGTCTCCAACCTTTACAAGCAGTTTTGAGTTGTGCCCATACAGAGTGGAAATCCCGCTTCCATGGTCTATTATAACGGCGTTTCCATATCCGCCATATACACCTGCAAATATGACCTCTCCGTCAGCAGCAGCTAAGACCCTGCTGCCCATGGGTGTGGCCATGTCTACTCCTGTATGCATTTTCTCTGTCTTTAATATTGGATGAACCCTCCATCCATATGGGTCGGAAATTTTTGTATAGTCCGGCGCTGGCCAGGCAAATACTCCACCGTCATACTTTAACTTAGATTTTTCCTGCAGTTTCTTGATCATATTGCCTATCTCAATAGACTCCTGCTCCGCCTCATCAAGAGCAGCCTCAAGCTGTTCTCTCTGTGACTCCAGCCTTTTAACAAGCAAACTCCTGTTGGTCTCTTGATTTTTAAGGTCCCTCTTTCTCGAATCTATCTGGTTTTTTGTAGCAAGCAGCTGTGCCTTCTGATCAAGGAGTTTCTGCTTTTCAGCCTCAATAGCATCCCTATTTGACTTCATTTCATACAGCAGTTTGTTGTCATAATCAATAATACGCTGTATCATATCCAGTCTGGATATGAAGTCGCTGAAATCAGTTGAATCAAGAAGGACCTCCACGTAACCGGTGGGGCCATTTATGTACATTGCCTTGATCCTTTCTTTATAGAGGTTATTTTCCCTCTCCAGCGTTTCTTGAGCCTCCTCTAAATCTTTTTGCGTCTGATCATAGTTCTTCTGAATCTGGTTAAGTTGAACCTGCAGAGTTTCAAGCTGGGAATTGGTCTCGTTTATTTTCCTGTCAAGATCTTCTAATTCTTTAAGATATTGACTTTTCTGCTTCTCAACGGTGTTTATCTGAGTTTTTGTTTCTTTAATCTTTTTGTCAACCGCCTGCTTTTGCTTTAGATAATCATTCAATGTGTCCGCACTGGCTGTGCCGAAAAAAATGGTTGCAGCAATGGCAGGAACCAGAACAACGGCAGCTAATCTTTTATACCTCATTCGTCAATACCTCCTGGATTAAACCTTAAGAAATCTGTGTATTGAAAGTGTGCTCCCCATAATCCCGATAATTAAACCTATGGAAAGAAGCATCAGGAAAATATTATCTATAACCACAGAGGCAGGAAGAAGGCCGAAGACAAAGAAACTGCGTGTCAGATACTCCACCGCATAGCTATAGCTTATCCTCAATATTGCCAGAGCAGCGATAGTACCTGCGAATCCCAGAACCGCCCCTTCAATGATAAACGGCCATCGGATAAACCAGTCGGTGGCGCCTACATACCTCATTATGGTTATCTCTCTTCGCCTGGCATACACTGTTATCCTTATAGTGTTATATATAATTACCACAGAAATAATAATAAGTATAACTATAAGCACAAGACTTATTATCCGTATTACATAGGTAAGATTCAATATCTTCTCCACTATGTCCTTGCCATACCTTACCTGATCAATCCCTTCCATACCCTTGATTGCATTTACCACGCTTTCTATTACCTGTGGCGAAGTGGTTTTAATGATAAATGATGCCGGCATAGGATTATCTCCCTCAAGACCAGCTAAAAGGTCGCTTCTATCACCCAGCTGTTTTTTAAAGTTCTCAAGTGCCTGTTCTTTTGATTCATACGTTACCTCTTTTATGCCCTCTACAGATTTTATCCCGGCATCCAGAAGCTTTATATTTTCCTCACTTAAATCATCTTTTAGGAATGCCCTTATTTCAATCTGAGATTCTATTTGTGAGACTATGTTGTCCACATTAAGAATCATGGCACTGAATATTCCAAGCATAAAGAGGGCGGCTATAACCGAAGAGATAGACGCTATGGTCATGACTCTGTTGTGCCAGAGATTTGAAAAGCCCTCTTTAAAGTAATATCTGATATTACTTAACGACATCGCTGTATACACCTCTCGTCTGGTCTCTCACTATATTGCCCTTGTGAAGAGAAATGACCCGTTTTTTCATATTTGTAACTATCTCTTTAGCATGGGTTGCTACCAGCACTGTGGTACCCCTCCTGTTTATCTCACTGATAAGCTCCATAATTCCCCACGCTGTATCAGGGTCTAAGTTGCCAGTAGGTTCATCAGCTATAAGGATGGTAGGGTTATTGACAAGAGCTCTGGCTATTGCAGCCCTCTGCTGCTCACCCCCTGATAATTCCCTGGGATACCTGTATGCCTTATCGGAAAGTCCCACCAGGGACAACACCATTGGCACCTGTTTTCTTATGGCACTCCCCTGTGCACCTGTTACTATAAGTGCGAAAGCAACGTTATCATATACAGTCTTTTCAGGTAAAAGTTTATAGTCCTGAAAGACAACCCCTAACTTTCTTCTGTAGTAAGGAATGTCCCCCGGCTTCATATGCGTAACATCATACCCATTTACCAGGATTTCACCGCTGGATGGGCCTTCTTCTTTCAATATGAGTTTTAGTATGGTTGATTTTCCAGCCCCGCTTGGTCCAACCAGAAATACAAATTCGCCCTTGTCGATAAAAAAGTTTATATTACTTAAAGCAATCATATTTCCAGAATATTTTTTAGATACGCCTTTAAATTCAATCATCAACGAACCTCCAAAAACGCATAATTACATGTATATACATATTTCTTCTTTTTTTATCAAATTCCTGCTAAAATTAATAAAAAATATGTTGGTAATTGTTGGAAAGTAGTTGTGGATAAATCTGTTTAAATTGTTAATAACTACCATAGAATAAAGTATTTATATGTTTGGGAAATTATATAATAGAGGTGAGATTATATGGTAAAAAAGAGGATTTCAGTATCACAGATGACTTCCCTTCTAATGATTCTTGTGATATCCACTGCAGATATATCGTCCCTGCAATAGTTGCAAAGCAGGCTGGAAGAGACTCCTGGATGTTTAGTGCCCTTATCATTACTGCCTTTTACCATTAACACCAGTGGTATTCCTGGTTACTGTAATAATTTTGTCTATATCGTTATCTTTTAACCTATATCTTCATTAAAATCACTCTCTTGATTTATTATTGTAAAAAACGTAGATTTTTATTAATAATCATTGTACAACATGTCAATATACATCTTTATCAACATTGTTTATAATTAAGACAAAGATTTGTTCCAACTACATAATTTTGCAGGCATATCAATATATGTCAATAACATCCCGGCACCTGATCGCTCGTTTTGATACTCTAAAGAATTTGTTGCTGTATACTCATATTTAACTTTAACTAACTGAACATAATAAGGGAGTGGATTAAATGGCTGATGTGGTATTCAAGAATATATCAAAAATATATACCGGTGGAGTAAAAGCTGTAGATGATTTCAACCTGGAAATCAAAGATAAGGAGTTCATTGTACTGGTAGGACCTTCAGGATGTGGTAAATCCACGACTCTCCGCATGGTTGCCGGTTTGGAAGAGATAAGTTCCGGCGAACTGTATATAGATGGACGTCTGGTCAATGACGTACCACCTAAGGATAGGGATATAGCAATGGTCTTTCAGAACTATGCCCTTTACCCACATATGAATGTCTATGAAAACATGGCCTTCGGGCTTAAACTGAGGAAAACACCAAAAGATGAGATAGACAGAAGGGTAAAAGAGGCTGCAAAAATACTTGAAATTGAAGGCCTGCTAAACAGAAAGCCAAAGGCCTTATCAGGCGGTCAGAGACAGAGGGTCGCATTAGGTAGGGCTATAGTAAGAAATCCAAAGGTATTCCTTATGGATGAGCCATTATCCAACCTGGATGCAAAACTCAGAGTCCAGATGAGGACAGAGCTTGCAAAGCTGCATGATAGGCTGCAAACCACATTTATATATGTCACACATGACCAGACAGAGGCCATGACCATGGGAGATAGGATAGTTGTAATGAAGGACGGAGTAATACAGCAGGTAGCTTCTCCACAGGAGATATACAATAAACCATCCAATATATTTGTAGCCGGATTTATTGGAAGTCCTGAAATGAACTTCATAGATGGACACATCACTGTAAAGAATGGCAAATACTTTATCAATTTCAAAGATATAAATCTCGCCCTGCCTGAGGGCATCGCCAAGACAATCAATCCCGATTTCATAAATAAAGATATCGTTATAGGTATAAGGCCGGAGGATATTCATGATGAAGAAATGTTTTTAGAGACATTCCCCGAATATACTTTCAATGCAAAGGTAGAGGTTGTGGAGCTCTTAGGTTCAGAGACATATCTGTATCTGCAGTATGATGGAATTCCACTCACAGCCAGGGTAGACCCGAGGAGTGTTGCCAGAAGTGGTGATATGGTAAAAATCGGCTTTGACATGAATAAGATACACATATTTGATAAAGAAACCACAAAACGTGTAATGGATTAGAAATAAAAAGCAGGGAAGGCGTACCCCTCCTATTCCCTGTTTTTTATTTTTGGTATACTATAATTGGTGATTGATGATGAATGATTATTTAACCCAATTTATTAATGAACTATCTTCTAAAACAGCAAATATGAAAATCCAGTGTAAAGACGTACCGTTCGAGGGAGCTGCAGAGGAACGTTTTGGTTTTGACAGGTGCTATGTTGCTGCAGATTTTGAAAATGGTGACCGCAAAAGATTTTTAACCCTGATAAGGGAACTTTATGAGGAAAGACTGAAAAATAAAATAGATAGGGCTATTATGGGTATAGAGCACGGCATAGACCTGCCTTTTCCATTGGCTGTCCTTTCTATCGAGAGCAGCAGTTATAATGATATGCAGGACCTTTTATACACACTTTTTGAATCAGTATTCAGCTATATCAGCAATAATACGCTCAATGTGTTTCTGCCTATAGATACTGTAGAAAACCTCGAGGAATCAGTCTCGGCGGTACATGAAAGCATAACAGAGGACCTGTATCTCAAAGCAAGAATAGGTGTTGGAATGCTGTCTAAGTCCGATATTGATTTGAAACTGAGCTTTCAGACATCCCGAGCGGCTTTAAAACTCTGCAGCGAATTTAAAAAAGATGTGGTATTTTACCATAAAGAGTGGCTTGAAATGCTCATTTTGTCCATACCTGAAAGGGCCAGGACGGAATTTGTGAGAGAAAATTTTAAAAACCCGGATATATTAAGCGACAATGAGACATTAAAGACCATAACAACATTTTTAAATTGCAGTCTGAACCTCTCCAAGGCTTCTCGACTGCTCTTTATCCACCGAAATACCCTGTCATACCGTCTGGATAAAATCCATAGTGAAACCGGTCTGGATATAAGGAATTTTGAAGACGCCATGAAGATGAAGCTTTGCCTTGAAATCTTAGATTTGGGGCAAATATAGCCGGGACATCCGGCATGGACGCTTGATGTCCCGAGTCGTAGGCGCGGACGTCGCATGGAGGCGTACCCGAATATCCTATTTTATTGAAGTCAACATGTCCTTATTTTTTTCGAATATCAATCTCAAACCCTCCATGGTAAGGAGGCTATTTACCTCATCAATCTCTTCAGATTCATCGGATATAAGCCTGGCCAGGCCGCCCGTAGCTACCACAAAGGCATCCCTGCCCAGTTCTTTCTTCATCCTCTTCACTACATAATCCACCAATCCCACATAACCGTATATAATGCCTGCCTGCATTCCCGCCACAGTATTTCTTGCTATCACCCTATCAGGCTTTTCCAGTTCTATCTTGGGAAGTTTTGCCGTCCTCTGGAATAAGGCATCGGCTGAAATAACAACACCAGGAGCTATGGCACCGCCCAGGTATTCGGCCTTCTCTGTTACAGCACAGAATGTAGTAGCTGTACCAAAATCTATAATAATAACCGGCCCACCATATATTTCATATGCAGCCACAGCGTTGACTATCCTGTCTGCACCCACCTCTTTGGGGTTATCATATTTGATATTCAGTCCTGTCTTTATACCAGGACCTATAAAAATAGGCTGAATCCTGAGGTACTTTATGCACATGCTGAAAAGAGCATGATTTACAGGTGGTACCACAGAGGATATAATTACTGAATCTATGGAATTAATGGGTATACTTGACCAATCCAGCATTTCTTTTACCAGAAGTCCATATTCATCAGATGATTTATCCCTGTCGGTAGAATACCTCCAGGAGTGAAGCAGTTTATTTCCATCAAAAACACCCATTACAATGTTCGTATTTCCCACATCAAATGCCAGCAGCATATAATCATCCTCTCTTAGCAATCTCACTATATGATGGAAGTCCCATGATACCCTCTGCAGCTTTCAAAGCATTTATGATAGCCTTTTCCACCACCTCTGCAGCAGCTTCACACAGGGTTAAAATATCAAATTCTATATCACCCGTCGACATAGTAAAAACACAATCCCCATCGTAAACCGTATGTACAGGTTTAATAACGCGAGAATAGCCATCGTGGGCTACCTGCGCCATCTTATTAGCTTCTTCTTTGGAAAGAGAAGCATTGGTAGCAACCACTGAAAGGGTTGTATTTTTGCCCCATGGTTTACTATTTAATATATGACTTTTTAAATATTCGTATGTATTTAGAAAACTGCCATCCTCATTTCTTGCTCCAGCTATAATACACCCGTCTTCATATATATCGCCCAGAGCATTTACCACACTCAATGCACCTATGATTACACCATTGCCAAGCTCTATGGAATAGCTTCCAATACCGCTCTTCATGGCCCATTCCATTCCACGTATTTTGCCGACACTGGCGCCGGTACCAACTCCTACAGACCCTTGCTCTACCTTGCAGTCCGAGGAGTTTCTTGCAGCCATGTATCCCATTTTTTTATCTGGCCTGACACTCGGGTCTCCTACGTCAAGGTCATATATGACGGCTGCAGGTACGATGGGTACTATGGCACTCCCTGTATGAAAGCCAATACCCTTTTCTTCCAGATACTGCATAACACCGCCAGCAGCATCAATGCCAAAGGCACTGCCGCCTGTCAGAAGGACTGCATGTATTTTTTTGACAAGATTGGTCGGGTGGAGGAGGTCTGTCTCTCTGGTACCGGGTGACGAACCCCTTACATCCACACCAGCTACAGCACCACTCTCTGCAATCACTACAGTACAACCTGTAAATGCCTTATAGTCGCTGAAATGTCCTACTTTTATACCAGGAACATCTGTTATCGTACCATTCATTTTTATCCCCTCCCCAAAAATCTAATAATATTATACCACATGTTAACATTTTACGTATCTATTTCATATGCATCATCAGGCAGTGCTAAAATATATACTTCACAAAATATGTCCAGGATAGTAATATATAAAATATAAAATTAATTTTCGGCAGATGGTAAGTTACATGCCTTGTAAGATATTAGCAGTTAATCAAAATTAATTGGGGGAGATCTAATGATAATAAATGCAAAAGGACATCTGGAAATAGGGGGAATTGATGCGGTAGATCTGGCAAGAGAATTTGGTACACCCCTTTACTGCATTGATGAAAAAATATTGAGAAGCAATATAAATGAATATAAATTGGGTTTTAAAGACATAAATTCCGATATAGCTTATGCCGGCAAGGCATTTCTTACTGTTGCTATGTGTCAAATAATAAAAGAAGAAAACCTTAGCTTAGACGTGGTATCCGGTGGAGAGCTATACACTGCAATGAAGGCAAGTTTTGATATGAAACGCATATTTTTCCACGGAAATAATAAGGACATTGCTGAGCTTGATATGGCAGTCCGGAATAGAGTTGGGAGAATTGTAGTAGATAACTATCATGAGCTTGATTTGCTTGAAATAATAACACAAAACAGCGGGAAGCAGCAGGATATATTGCTCAGGCTCTCACCCGGTATTGAAGCTCATACTCATTCATATATAAGTACCGGTCAGATAGACTCGAAATTTGGTTTTGGCATAAACGACGGTAGCGCCATGGAGGCAATCAAGAAGATATTAAGCATCAAGGGGTTGAATTTGAAAGGCATACATGCTCATATCGGTTCGCAGATATTTACACTTGATTCATTCAGTGAAGAAATAAAAGTGCTGTGTCAGTTCTTAAATAGGATAAAAGAAGAAACTGGCTGGGAGGCTGAAGACCTGGATATAGGCGGAGGTCTCGGAATAAGGTATAACGGCCTGGATAGTCCGCCAACCATCAGTGAATACTCCAGGATTATTGTAGAAAGTTTCAATGAATCTATTGCTGAATCTCAGATAAGAAAACCCAGGCTCATTGTGGAACCAGGCCGTTCGATAATAGGAGACGCTGGATATACCCTTTATACAGTGGGAGCAATAAAAAATATACCGGGCATAAGAAAATATGTGTCAGTAGATGGAGGCATGACGGACAACCCCAGGACAGCACTTTACGGTGCAAAGTACCATGCAGTAATTGCCAATAAAGCCGGATTGGAACCTGCAGAGACCGTATCTATAGCAGGAAAATGCTGTGAGTCAGGCGATATGCTGATATGGGATATTGATATGCCCATTATAGAGTCAGGGGATATACTAACAGTATTCTCTACGGGGGCATACAACTACTCCATGTCCAGCAACTACAACAGGCTGCCAAGACCGGCCGTTGTACTGGTAAAAGACGGCCAGGCCAGGATAATAGTGAAGAGAGAGACCTATGAGGATATTATAAGAAATGATATCATGATTTAAAAAGGAGGCATCTCTGCCTCCTTAAATTTATTTATTGCTTTCAACCTTTAAATCCAATGGATTTGTGCTCTTACCTACAAACCTCACAACTAAGTACGTAACTACAGCACCCAAAATAAGTGAAAGCCAGACTGGAAAGCCAAAGCCTGCAGGTATATAGCCAAATATGCCTGCTATGACAGCCACCGTTATTGCATATGGCATCTGAGTAGTGACATGGTCCATATGGTCACATGCAGAAGCCATGGAAGAGAGTATGGTCGTATCTGAAATCGGTGAGCAGTGGTCTCCAAATATTGCACCTGCCATAACTGAACCCAGTGTGGGAAGTAGTGGAGCGCCAAGGCCATGGGCCAAAGGCAGAGCAAGAGGCATCACAATAGCCATAGTTCCCCATGAGGTACCAGTAGCAAAAGATATCAGACATCCAGTTACAAAAACCAGCGAAGGAATAAAACCAGGATCTAAATTGCCTGATAGAGCACCTATAAGAAAATCGGCTGCCTTTACATCCTGAGTGACCGACCCCAGTGACCAGGCTAAGGTTAGTATTATGGCTGTAATCATCAAAGACTTAGTACCTTCAACAAAAGTGTCAAAGGCCTCGCCTATGGTAAATATTTTTTGAGATATACCCATTATCATAGAGACACCTGTAGCTACAACTGCTGCCCAGAGTAGAGCCACACTGGCATCAGCATTTCCAAGGGCCTCACGTATATTGTCAGCTGTAAACGGCATTTCTGCTCCGCCACCGCTGTACCATAGCCCCCAAAGTCCAACTACAACTAAAACTAAAATAGGAATAACTGCATTGGATATACGAGGTTTTACTTTATAATCATTTGTTTCTTCTATATCCATCATCGGTTTAGCATTATCAGAAATTACCTTCCCTGTGGTCCTTGCTCTGACCTCTGCTCTGTACATTGGACCGAAGTCCCGCATCAGGTAAGCCACCAAAAATACAAATAAAAGCATAAACAATCCGTAAAATCTGTATGGTATACTTGCGACAAATGTGGTATAGGCATTTGCCTCTATTCCTAATGATTGAAAACTGTCATTGATAAGACCAAGCTCATAACCTATCCATGTGGAAATAAAAGCAATGTCCGCCACTGGAGCAGCTGTGGCATCCACAATAAAGGAAAGCTTTTCTCTCGAAACCTTCATCTTATCATTTAAAGGTCGCATAGTTGGTCCCACAATTAAAGAGTTAGCATAATCATCGAAAAATACCAGAATACCCGCAGCCCATGTAACTATCTGGGCACTGCTAACATTTCTGGCCAGCCTGCTCAATGCATCAGCTATAGCTTTCATGCCGCCCATCTTTTCTATAATAGCTACCATACCGCCTATGGTCAGTGTAAAGACTAGGATGCCTCCATGCCATGGGTCTGCCACAGCACTTATCACGTACTTATCCAGCGAATGTAAGAAGCCCTGAAATGGATTCCAGTTGCTCATCATGGTAGCTCCTAAGAATACACCAAGAAAAAGCGACAGGACCACCTGCTTTGTTAAAAAAGCGAGCACAATTGCAACTAAAGGTGGTAAAAGGGACAATACCCCAAAATTAACGGTAGCAGCCTCCTCACCCTGTGCAAACACTGGTGTAGCTACTAAGACAAAAATAAGGACCGTGATTAATAAATACAGCTTTTTCTCCAAAACTTTCCCTCCTTTAATCTTAATATAATAACATTCTAAGATAAATTCTACATGAAATGGTTAATTCCTCCTCATTGAACAAAATTTTAATATATTAAAAACCCTCCAGCATTTGATGGAGGGCTTTTTTCAAGCTTCATTCTGTTCTTCTTCTGACACCTCGGAGGCTCTGGTATATATAACACTTAGTATAACCTCATCAGGGTCTTCCTTTGTTTCAATTCCTTCAGGCAATCTAATATCTCTTACAAAAAGCGTATCGCCTATCTTCAGGTTGGAAACATCTACATTTATTTCTTCAGGAAGATTTTGTGGGTAACCAACCAATAAAAGCTCTCTCAGTTGATGCTGTATTATTCCCCCTTTGCTCTCCACAAGACCCTCACCTGTTACTACTATAGGAACATCCTTTTCAATCTTTTCATTAAATGAGACCTGTTGAAAATCCATATGCAAGATCTCTCCTGATACCGGGTCCCTCTGTATTTCCTTTATAATCGCAGAAAATGTAGAACCATTAATTATCAGGTTGCATATTGAGCTTCCACCATGGCGCGCCAGTATGTTGGTAGCATCTTTCTCGCTTACACAGATTGGCGTACTGCTAACATTTTTGCCGTATAGTACAGCAGGTATTTTTCCTTCCCTTCTGAGGTTTAAATTGTAATTCTTTCCCGGTTTCCTGGTATAGGCATTAATATCAACCGCCATATGTATCCCTCCCTTGTTTTTCTTTTATATATAATTATAACACTTTATCTATTATTTCTACAAATAATATTCTGTAACAATAATTTTTAAATTATAGCTCCATTAAAATTTTTTAATAAAAAATTTCTAATTTTTTCAGAAGGATTTTTTATATCTATATCGAATAATAATTAATCAAATGTGTATATACCTTAATCAGTTCACGTGGAAGGATACCTAGGGTTCCGGCATGTATTGCGTCTGTGACCGAGCGGTATCATAATACACCGTAGGTACAAAAGACCATCGGCAAGTTCCACTCATAGTGGGGCTTGTTTTTTTATACTTTAAAGGGGGTGATTGCCAAAATCGACATTTATATTATTAAAGTGCTTTTACTTAATATTAAATCAAAAAAAATTGGGGGAATAAGAATGGGTAAAAGATTTTATCTTGCTCTGGCAATGGTTTTGGTAGTCGCCTTGCTCGTGAGTGCATGCGGAGGCAGTCAAACTCAGCAGAGTTCGCAGCCGGCGCAACAGAACAGCAGTAGTCAGAAATCAGAAAGTAAAGGACCTTTAAAGCTTGGTATGGTAGGCCCGTTGACAGGCAATACAGCCACGTACGGTACCAGCGTAAAAAATGGTGTTGAGATAGCAGTAGATGAGTTTAACGCCAATGGCGGATATAACGGTCAGACAGTAGAACTTGTTGCAGAGGACAGCCGTGGTGATCAGACAGAAGCCAGCAACGCAACAAGGAAGCTCATAGAACAGGATAAGGTGTTTGCCATTGTTGGTGCGGTTTTAAGCAGTGAGACACTAACTGCGGCACCAACAGCCAATGATGCCGGTATACCAATGATAAGCCCTTCAGCTACAGCTCCAGGGGTACCAGAGGTAGGACCATATATTTTCAGAAACTGTATTGCAGATAATGTCCAGGCAGCTCAGATGGCTGAATATGCGGCTAAAGAGCTTGGTTTAAAGAAATTTGCAGTTATGTATACAAACAATGACTACGGCCTGGCCCTTAAGAACGCCTTTACAAATACAGCTCAAAACCTGGGTGAGGTAGTGGGTGTAGAAGCATATATGGATGGTGACAACGACTTCAGGGCCCAGCTTTCAAAACTGAAGCAGCAAAACCCCGATGCCCTCTATATAGGTGGCTACTATACAGAGGCAGCCAAGATAGCACAGCAGGCAAAGCAGCAGGGACTTGACAAGGTTGTAATACTGGGTGGTGACGGTTTCTATTCACCACAACTTGTTGAGCTGGGTGGAGATGCGGTAGAAGGTGCTGTATTTACCGCAGGGTTCTTCTCTGGTGACACTGCAGATCCTGTGCAGAGATTCGTGTCAGCTTACAAGGCCAAGTTCAATGCTGAACCTGATATGTTTGCAGCTCAGGCCTATGATGCTGCAAATATAGTATTAACCGCTTTAAAGGCAGCTGGTCCTGATTCAAAGGCTATTATGGAAAAAATGGCTGCTACCAAGGATTTCCCTGGCATCACCGGTACCACATCCTTTGATGAGCAGGGCGATGCTGTAAAACAGGTATTAATCCTGAAGGTTGAAAACGGCAAATTCAATAAGTTGAGATAAAATATATGATTTATTATGGACAGGGGCATCCATCTCTGTCCATAAAATCATTTTTGAACCCGCTGTAAAAGTTTATTACATGTATGACAATAACATCCCGGCCCCTGAGCGCTCGTCTTGATACTCTAAAATTCGTGTCTTCATTCCGCCGGGTACGCCTCCATTCGGCGTCCTTGCCTTAAGGTCGGCCTCTTAAGTCCATGCCAGATGTTCCGGCTGCATTTGCCACTCATTAAGAGCATCATGGACTCACTATAAGGATGCTCTGGATGTTATATGCCATACTTAGTAATTTATTTCAGTTAAACCATTTTTAAGAGGTGATTTAATGTTCTTCGATCAGTTGATAAACAGCCTTACACTGGGCAGCACCTATGCCCTGATAGCACTGGGATATACCATGGTATATGGGATACTTCAATTGATAAATTTTGCTCATGGTGAGATATACATGACAGGGGCGTTTATAGGACTTATCATGGTGAGTTATTTTCATCTTCCCTTTTATATAGCATTCATCATAGCCATGGCTGGCTCTGCTGCTTTAGGGGTATGCGTGGAAAAGATAGCCTATAAGCCGCTCAGGGAATCTCCCCGGCTTACCCTGCTTATAAGTGCCATAGGCATGTCAATATTCTTGCAAAACTCAGCACTTATTATAGCCGGTCCTGCGGCCAGGCCGTTTTCCAAGAATATAGACTACAGCAGCTTTACCATAGGCAGCATACACATATCTATGCTGCAAATAACCATAATAGCTGTCTCTATACTTATGATGCTTGGCCTTCATTTTCTCATAATGAGGACAAAGATAGGCAAGGCCATGAGAGCCACATCCTATGACCAATCTGCAGCTAAACTCATGGGAATAGACATAGATAATGTTATCTCGGCTACCTTTGCACTTGGGTCTGCCCTTGGTGCAGCCGCTGGTGTATTGATAGGTCTCTATTTCAACTCTGTAGACCCAATGATGGGTGCCATGCCGGGCCTGAAGGGTTTTATAGCAGCTGTGGTAGGCGGTATAGGCAATATACCCGGCGCTGTACTGGGCGGTCTTCTCCTTGGTGGCGCAGAGGTATTTGGCACCATATATCTATCATCATATAAAGATGCTATTGCATTTACCCTCCTGATTGTAATACTGCTTTTAAAGCCTTCCGGTCTGATGGGCAGTACAGTCAGAGAAAAGGTATAGGAGGGGCTGAGTAATGAGTGGTTATTATTCACAGATTATTATTATAACGGGCATAAATATACTGCTGGCCATGGGGTTAAACCTGATAACCGGATATACAGGCCAGCTTTCTTTGGGTCATGCCACATTTATGGGCATAGGTGCCTATACCTCATCCCTTTTGACAAAGGCCGGACTTCCATTTTATATCTCCCTCTTAGCAGGAGTTCTTATTGCATCCCTCTTTGGCCTGGCCATAGGCATGCCTACCCTAAGGCTCAGAGGCGACTACCTTGCCATTGCCACTCTTGGGTTCGGTGAAATAGTAAGGACTTTCTTAAACAACCTGAGTATAACCGGTGGACCCAATGGTATAAGGGCCATACCATTAAAGACAGACCTTACAACTGTTATCATACTCACAGCGGTATGTTTTTATCTTTTATACAGGCTCCAATCATCAAGGCTTGGAAAGGTGATGAGGGCAATAGGCCAGGATGAGATTGCCTCTGAGGCTACCGGCGTAAACTCCTCCTATTATAAAATCATGGCATTCGTAATAGGAGCTGGCCTGGCAGGTATGGCAGGAGGCCTCTATGCCCATTATTTCAGGTATATAAACCCTGCGAACTTTACATTTAATAAGTCTATAGAAATACTTTGTATGGTCGTATTAGGAGGTCTGGGTAACCCATTCGGGCCGGTTGTGGGCGGAGTAATCATCAGTATCCTTCCCGAGGCTTTGAGGAACATATCTCCCGTGGTTTCTCAATACAGGATGGTACTCTATGGGGTGATATTGATTGTGATGATGATAATAAGGCCGCAAGGCATACTTGGCGGGAACGGCTTATTCATCAACGCAAATCGTAAAGGAAATTTTAAAATCTTCAGATCGGTCAAGGGAGCTGTCAAAAATGCGGATTCTTAAAGGAAGTAAATTAACCATGAAATTTGGTGGGCTTAAGGCGGTAAACAGTGTTGACTTCCACCTGGACAATGGCGAAATATTAAGCCTCATAGGCCCCAATGGTGCCGGCAAGACTACCCTCTTTAATCTCTTAACCGGCATCTATACTCCTACTGAAGGAAATATCTATATGGACGAAAAGGATATAACCGGCTCAAAACCTTATAGTATTGCCTCCATGGGCATCACCAGGACATTTCAGAATATCAGGCTGTTTTCAGATATGAGCGTGGAAGATAATATAATGATGGGGCTTCACAGCAGGATAGGCGCGCCGTTTTTGGGGAGTATTATACCTACCCCATCCTCCATTAAGGCAAACCGATTCGCAAAGGAAAGGTTGGACTGGGTTTTAAACTATCTTGGACTATACAGCCTGCGGAAAGAAAAGGCAAAAAACCTTCCCTATGGCCTTCAGAGGAGGCTGGAAATAGGGCGAGCTATAGCCCCAGAGCCAGAGGTACTCCTCCTGGATGAGCCTGCTGCTGGTATGAACCCCCAGGAAACCAATGAACTCATGGGACTTATCCATGACCTGAGAAATAAAGGCATTACAATCCTGCTGATTGAGCATGACATGAAGCTGGTCATGGGTATATCCGATAGGGTCATGGTATTGAATTATGGTGAAAAGATTGCTGATGGGAAACCGGAAGAGGTAAAGCAAAATCCGGAGGTAATAAAGGCTTACCTGGGCTAAAATTAATTTGGATTTAAGAAGTCTTTATTAGCATGCAAGCAGCATCCATGTGCCTGATCGCTCGTCCTGATACTCTAATATTTGCCACTGCATTTCGCAGGGTACGCCTCCATTCGGCGTCACAAGCCTTAAGATCGGCTCATCTGGCGTCCTTGCCAGATGCCCCTGCTCCACTTGTTGCAAATCCAAGAGTATCATGGACTCTCTTTAAGGCCACATTTGATGCTGCATGTCATGCTCTAAAGTCTAAATTTGTTAAAAACATATTCATCTCGTAATATATTTTCGTTACTCTAAGAAGGATTTTATCAATTTTTGTCAAAATATATAACGAGGTGAATTTCATGATAAAGGTCGGAATAATAACAATAAGCGATAAGGGTTCAAAGGGTGAAAGGGTGGACGAGAGCGGCCCTGCTATAAGGGAAATGGTTTCATCCATTAGCGGGGAGGTCTTAGACTATATAATAGTACCGGATGAGGTAGATAGGATACAGGCTGAGATAATACGTATGGTGGATGGGAAGCATCTGGACCTGGTACTTACAACCGGTGGGACCGGCCTTTCCCCAAGGGATGTCACACCGGAGGCCACAAGGGGTGTGATAGAAAAAGAGATACCCGGCCTTACTGAAGCCATGAGGATGAAGACCATGGAGAAGGCACCCACTGCAATCCTGTCGAGGGCTGTGGCTGGGACGAGGAATGGGTCTATTATTGTAAACCTGCCTGGAAGTGTAAGGGCTGTAAGAGAAAATCTTGAAATTATATTGCCTGTACTTCCTCACGGTTTAGAAATACTGCAGGGCAGGATGGGAGACCATACAAAATGAGTACGGAAATCTTCTCTCTCGATATAGGTACCAGGACCGTCAAGGCTGTAGTTGCTGAAATAGATAATGAAAAACTATGCATCAAGGCATCTGCGGTAAGGGAACACAGGAGCAGAAGCATGTTTGATGGCCAGGTCCATGATATAGAAATGGTGTCTGGGGTAGTAAAAGAGGTAAAACAGGACCTTGAAAAGTCCCTCGGCTATGGGCTGAGGAGTGCAGCTATAGCTGCTGCCGGGCGTTCCCTCATAACCATCAAGACCCGCATAGACCTTGACATAGATGATAACACGGAAATTGATAAGGAGTTTATAAATACCTTAGAGTTGGACTGCATCAAAAAAGCAGAAGATGAGGTTAAACATGCCACTGGCAATCAGGATTTGTACTGTGTTGGCTACAGTACAACTGCTTACTACCTGAATGACAGCTTTATCACCAACCTTGCAGGACATAAGGGCAAAAAGGCGGGTGTAGAGGTTATAGCCACATTCCTGCCCAAGATGGTGGTGGATAGTCTCTTTACTGTGGTGGAAAAATCAGGTCTTGCAGTAAGCTTTATCACCTTAGAGCCAATAGCAGCCATTAATATGGCTATACCCTCTGAACTCAGGCTTTTGAACCTGGGCCTTGTGGACATCGGGGCAGGGACATCGGATATTGCGATAACTAAGGATGGCAGCGTATTTGCATATGGAATGGTCCCCATGGCAGGGGATGAGGTCACAGAGGCTATTGAAAAACATTATCTTATTGATTTTAATACTGCTGAAAATATTAAGCTCAGCTTGGGTAGCAAGAAGTCTGTAAGTTTTAAGGATATCCTTGGCAATAAAATAAAGGTGAGCAGGGATGATGTATATGAGGTAATAAAGCCTGTAATTAATAACCTTGCACATGAGATTGCCAAGGTCATCATTGAATACAACAAGAAGGCACCCTCTGCCCTATTCTTAGTTGGTGGGAGCAGCCAGTTGCCGTTTATAAAAGAGCTGCTGGCAGATGAGCTTAAGATGCCTGCCCAGAGAATAACCGTCAAAAAGAGGACGGACCTTTCCAATGTCATATTTGATGGAAAGATACTATCTGGACCTGATGCTATAACTCCTCTTGGTATAGCCATAACAGCGGCAACAGGTATGAGACATAACTTCTTAAGGGTCACCGTGAATGACAGGGGTGTTAAATTGTTAAATACAAAGAGTCTTAAGGTAAAGGATGCTGTAATAGAGGCAGGTATAGGACCTGAAGAACTCTTTGGTGCACGCCCTAAGGGGCTTCAATTTTATTTCAACGAGGAGCTTATTATTTTGCGTGGCGAGCCAGCCAGGCCAGGCCAGATAATACTTAACGGAAATCCCGCCTCACTGGAAAGTCCAATAAGTGACGGGGATGAAATAAATATAATACCGGCCAGGCCAGGCAAAGAACCTATAATAACTGTTAAAGAATTTGCCAACATGAAAAATCTCCCCAAAGGCGGGAAGATTTTAATTAATGGTGCTGAAAATTCTCTTGATAGAATTATACAGGATGGTGACCGCATTACATATAAACCCAAAGAAGAGTATGGCATAAATGTAATCATAAACGGTAAAACCGTAAAGATCCCAGGAGATAAAGGTCTGATATTTGTCGATATATTCAAGTACTATCCCTTTAACCTGGATAACCCTAAGGGCAATAAAATTGTATTGAAGCTTAACGGGATGGATGCAAGTTATACTGATGCCGTAAGGGATGGAGATAACATAGAAATATACTGGGAATGAATTTAAGCCTTGAATCTCTCCTGTTTGAATTCATCTGAAAGAAGGTCCACAAATAAGGTAGCGGCCATGAGGTCTGCTGATCCGCCTGGGCTTATGCCCCTCCTCTTAAACTCCTCATCAAGCTGGTAAATCATACATCTTCCTTCCTCTGTGAGCATACCACCCCTGTCTATTGCCTCACAGGCCAGGCTCCTCACCTCCTCAAGAACCTCCATAGAAAATCTGCCGGCTATATTGGTATCCTCTGCTACTCTCATAATGGAGATCAATACATGTACCATGCAGTCATTTTCATCAAGCCCTTTCATTCGAGCTTCGTATAAGGAGGGTAGCCCGTAATTTATCACTGCAGGGAGGCCTTTCTCTACCTCACCCCGTATACCAGTCATGCCATGCTTTAGATAAAGAATCTCACCCCTGGTAAACATTTTCTTATTATCAAGGCAATCAAAGTCTATCTTTATTAAGCCTTTGCATATCTTACTTACTGTTTCAGAAATAACCATGGGATTTAAGCTGATACCTGATGACAGTGCATTACCTGCCGCAGAGGAAATAATCCCCTCTAAAAATAGTAACCCTTTTTGAGTATTGACACCGGATGTGACCTCGTACATCCTCTTTTCAGCCTTTAAACCGATTTCCCGAATTTCAGAAAATATATGCTCCGTATCAGTTTTAGAACCAATCTCCGCGCAGAGGGCTATTGGGAATGCCAGGGCTGAGGAACTCCTCAAGAATGTGAAAAAATCCATATCCATATGGGCACCTGAAGAAAAAGGGGAGACAAGGCCAGGTGAAGGATATGATGCAACCTCATAAAGCATGGACCTTAAGGCCAGCTCACCAATCCTCATAGATGTTTCACTCAGTTCATAGACCATTTATACTCCTCCACCATCTGATTAATCTTTTCTAAAACCTCAGCCGTTGTATGCCTCCCCATCAATATGCAGTCCTTAGTATCTTGCCCGCACACAATACACCTGCGGCCCTCCTTTTTTAGCCTTTCCCTTGAAATGTTTCTATACGGGTAATCAATAACGTCAATATCAAATAGCCTACCTAAGGGGTGGCCCTCTTCAATATCAACAGTTTCTCTCTTTATCTTAAGAGGGTCGCCCTGCAACACACCCATAAAATAATGTCCGGCAGGATTTTTGCCGGATATGAAATAAATAAATCTAAAACTTATAATTGTCTTAACTGCCTTACGAAATATAAACACTGCTGTACTGTCCAGTTTAGATGGGCCGGGATAATTTATTGTGAGCACCATGAGAGGCTTTTTAAATTTCTCAAGCAGTCTCAATTCCGTATTATACCTCTCTTCCCTTCCAGCCAGTATATAATCGTACATCATAGACTCAGCATTTTCTCCTCCAAAGCATCTGCATCTATTGTCATCCCTGCCACTCCAGAATCCATTGCAGCTTTAGCCACGCTGGCTGCCACATGGGCACCTACCCTCTTATCAAAAGCCTTTGGAAGGATATTTTCGCTGCTCAAATTTTCGCCTACCAGTTCTGCTATAGCATTGGCCGCTGCGATCTTCATCTCCTCATTTATCTCCCTTGCTTTCACCTCAAGGGCACCCCTGAATATGCCCGGAAACGCCAGGACATTATTCACCTGATTTGGAAAGTCAGACCTTCCTGTGCCGACGACTTTTGCACCTCCCGCTTTTGCCTCATCAGGCCATATCTCCGGTACAGGATTTGCCATGGCAAGTACTATAGCATCCCTGTTCATTGTGGCTACCATGTCTCTCGTAGCAATCTCAGGACCTGAGACACCTATAAACACATCAGCGCCTTTCATAGCATCAGCTAAGCTTCCTTTTATTCCAGCCTTATTTGTAAGAGCTGCTATCTCTTTCTTACTCCAGTCGTTCCCTTCTCTGCCCTGGTATATTGTACCTTTCCTATCGCATATTATTACATCCCTTACTCCAGAGTTCAAAAGAAGTCTGGCGGTAGCAACACCAGCAGCTCCGGCACCGCTTATGACCACAGTGACATCCTTCATCTCTTTGCCAACCACTTTTAGTGCGTTCATCATTGCAGCTAAGATTACCACAGCAGTGCCATGCTGGTCATCATGAAATACAGGTATACTAAGCTCCTGTTTTAATCTCCTTTCTACCTCAAAACACCTGGGGGCAGATATATCCTCTAAGTTTATGCCGCCAAAGGTAGGTGATATGTTCTTTACAGTAGCCACAATCTCATCTACATCCTGTGTGGCTAAGCATATGGGAAATGCATCTACCCCACCGAAGGTCTTAAAAAGTACGCATTTCCCCTCCATTACAGGCATGCCGGCCAGGCCGCCAATATTTCCAAGCCCTAAGACAGCAGAACCATCTGTTACTACAGCCACCATATGCCCCTTTGCTGTATATTCATATGCAAGATCGGGGTCTTTATGTATATCCTTGCATGGTTCAGCTACACCGGGAGTGTAGGTCAGGCTTAAATCCTTAGAGTTCTCTACTGGCACCTTGCTGATGACCTCAATCTTTCCCCTGTTTTCTTTATGCAGTTTTAATGCCTCTTCTCGCAAATCCATTTTTACCCTCCATCTATTTAGTGAGGAGAAGAACTGTTTTTAATCTTCTCCATTATAATTTTACCCTCACCGGTATTGAGAAAGTCAAGGGTCGTTTGCGGTAAAAGTTTCTTTAAGTCTTCAAAATCTCCCTTGCGTATATCCTCTCTTACCCTTGAAGCAGATATAGCTTTACCATCAACCTCAAATCTTGGAATTTCGATAAACTCAATCCCATGTTCGGGAAGGTTCTTTGCCATTACCTTATTATATGTTAATGTGACAGGGTCATAAGGCTCAGTACCGACAAACCTCTTTTTAATGTTTAATACTTGTGCTACATATTTAGTGAATAGGTCAATGTCAAGGGAAGCCTCACTGAATATCCTCTCATTCTGTTTCCGGATGAAATAGCCCGGGAAGGTGGCAGAGGAGATAATATAATCCCCACCATCTATTATCTCTACATTCTTTATATCACTGGTGCCGTATTCAATCAACTTTTTTCTTACATGAAAAGGGAAAAGAGACCTATCTTCCCGGACAACAAATATATATAGTTTCTCACACATGCTGCTGGACCTCTCTATAAGATATCTGTGGCCCAAAGTGAAAGGATTGCAGTTCATTACTATGCAGCCGTTTATCGTGCCTTCACTTCTATGCTTTTTCAGTACTTCAATATAATCGTCTATTCCATTTATACCATGCTCTAATAGAATGACCTTCTCTCCACCTGCCAGATACTTATAACCTACATTTTCAAATATTTCTCTGTTCTCCGGCTTTGTAAATATAAAACTCTTATAAATACCCCTTAATGAAAGCCTTCTTATCATCTCACTTACCAGTGTGGAGGTAAGGTTTAAACCCCTATAGTCCTCTCTTACTGCAAAACCTTTCATGACCTTTCCGCTCAATGAACAAGTGCCCACCATGGTATTCCCATCAAACAGTCCTATAGATTCCTGTATATCCTCATCCAGAGCCAGGTCAAATGCCTTAAGAAATTCCTCCAATTGCAGTCTTTCATCAGGTATGGAAAGGTCAATATCTCTAAGAATGGGCCATTCCATTATACCACCTCGCGTATCACGTCTATAACCGTACCGTCTCTATACTCCTCCACTGCTACTATCCTATCCTTATATCTGATCTCATCGGGCGTACCGCATAATCTATAGGCCATATCCTTCAGCTTATCTATATCGACCACAGGGAGATTGCTGTCTATGAGTTTCTTTTTAAGATCTTCATCCCTTGGGTTTACTGCAATCCCCTGCTCTGTAACAAGGACATCCACCGTCTCGCCAGGCGTTGTTACAGTGGTGACTTTATCGACAACTATAGGCAGTCTACCTTTAAATAAATTTGTGACTACAATGGCAAGCCTGCTCCCGGCAGCGGTATCATTATGGCCGCCTGAACCTCCCATTATTATCCCATCTGAACCTGTTGTCACATTTACATTAAAACTGGTATCAATTTCTGTAGCCCCAAGTATCATTACATCCAGGTTGTTTACAACAGCCCCTTTGTTGTGAGGATTGCCATACATGGATGATGAAATCTCTATATGGTTTGAATCTTCCCTTAAGGACTCTACCGACTTGAGGTCAAAACACTGGGTGTCTAAGAGTACCTTTAAGAGCCCTTCTTTTAGCATATCTACGAAAAAGCCTGTGATACCACCAAGCCCAAAGCTTCCTGTAATCCTTTTTGCCCTCATCTTTTCTCTCAAGAAACTGGCTACGGCAAGGGATGTACCCCCTGCACCCGTCTGAAAAGATAAACCATCCTTTAAAAACCCCGATGCCTCAATCACATCTGCCGCCATTGATGCTATTTTAAGGCCCAAAGGGTCTCTTGTAATGTTGGTTGACCCGGAGACAATACCTTTGGGGTCTCCTATTCTGTCCACCTTCACCACATAGTCAACCAGGGTCTGGTCAATGCTTATAGGCGTAAGTGGATAATCCACCAGATTATCTGTTATGGCAACCACCCTGTCAGCATACTTAGCATCAGAAAATGCATACCCTAAGGAGCCACAGGCTGAAGGTCCATATATACCGTTTAAATTTCCATAGACATCTGCGGTTGGCGCTGCTATAAAAGCTACATTAATATGCAGCTCTCCTGCCTCAATGGCCCTATCCCTGCCGCCATGAGACCTCATTATAACTGGCCTATCGAGTATGCCTTTTGAGATAGCCTTAGCCACAAAGCCAACTATATAGTTGGCCTCTATCCCTGTTACAACACCATTTCTTATGTGACCTATCAAGGGTTCATGGCAGTTAAATATAGAACTGGCGGCAATTTTCAAGTCCTTTATACCCATCTTTGCTATCTCATTTAAAACCATATTTAAGACATAGTCGCCATTCCTCATGTGATGGTGGAATGATATTGTCATACCATCTCTAAGTCCAACCTTTTCTACGGCCTCTCTTATACTTCCCAGAACCTTATTCCCTCCTGGCCACACTGTCTTATACCTTGAAATAGTCCTTATGCCATTCCCGGGATTATTGTAAGCCCCTGAAAAAGGCATAACCTCTTTATAGCCATTTATAACAGACGGTATCTCTCTACCTGCGGCATTAATCAATTGTATTCACCCCGATTCTAGCCCGTTCAAGGGTTATCCTTGCCCTGGCTATTATTGGCGCATCTATCATTTTCCCGTCTATAGAAAAGGCCCCCTTACCTCCAGCCTGTCTAACAGCTTTCATGACTTTTATGGCATAGTTTATATCATCCTGGCCAGGCGTATATAGTTGCTTTATTGTTTCAACCTGCCTTGGATTTATGGCAGCCTTCCCGGTATATCCGAGACTTTTGCCCTGTAGAGTATCTTTTCTTAGCCCTTCTATGTCCTCGGTATCCGTAAACGGTGTATCAAGTCCTTCTATACCAAAGGCATGGATGGCATTGGCCAGCCTGGCCCTGGCATACAGTACCTCACTTCCTTCTTTGGTCCTTTCTATCCCCATATCTGCTGTATAGTCTTCGGCGCCAAAAAGGATACCTTTTACCCTTGGAGAAGCACCTATTATATTCGTTATCTCTTCTACTGAGGCTGCCGTTTCAATAAGTGGTACAATCCCCATGGTGGAATCCATGCTGTCCATCATACTTGAGATTGTCTTGATATCAGAAGGCCTGGCCTTGGGGACCATAACAGCATCAGCAGACGTTTTAAGCACATAATCAATGTCTTTTTCCCAGTAAGCTGTGGTCAAAGAGTTAATCCTTATGATAATATTTTTACCTTTAAAACTCAAAAAGTCCAATGCTTCTCTTAAAAGCTCCCTGGCAGCGTCTTTCTCACTTATTGCCACCGCATCCTCTAAGTCAAATATAATGGCGTCGGCATCAAAGGCTGCAGAGGAGTTTATCATAGCAGGAGAGGACGCAGGAACAAAGAGTGCTACCCTACCTAACATTATCTACACCAGCCCTCTCTATGGCGATACGTATCCTCGCTTTTAAGCAGTAGTCTAACGCACCGCGGTCCTGAATTTTAAAATATCCGGAAGTTATATCCATACTTTTAATAACATCCTCTACAATCTGCCTTATCCTCCTTCCATACCTCTCCATAACTATGCTCTCTATATCTACTTTAAGTCCTTCATAAGGCTTAACCATCACAAGACAATCAGAGGATTCTAATGTCCCCGCTACTGCCTCCTTTACTATTTCCACTCAAATCACCACCTATATTTTACCAATAAGACTTATCAAGAACCCACCGATTATCAGCATTATAGCACCGCCTATGCGAGAAGAAATCTGTGCAAAGGGCATAAGTCCCATCCTCTTTGATGCAGAAAGAACCGCCACATCTCCAGTACCGCCCATATTCGCCATACACAGTCCTGCTGTAATAGATGCCTCAATAGGATAAAAGCCAACCCATCTTCCTACAATCCATGTCCCTAAAATAGCGCCCAGAACTGTAACGCCTACAAGCAAAATATACTGCCATGATAGAGCTGCAATAACATCAGATAGGTTGGTATAGCTTATACCTATCCCTACAAGGAGCGCTCCTGTCCAGTAGTTCATCACAAACTGATACCACTGGCTGGCTGCCTGCTCAAACTTTTCCGGCAAGAGACCCAGGCCCTTTACAACAGCGACGGATATTATCATCCATGCAAAAGAATGAATTGAAGGTATAAATTTACCAATTATGCTCCCCAGCACATAGAATGTACATGCAAGAAGCATTCCCATTCCCATCATTGTAAGGTCAAGGCCATATTTTTTCCCTGTCTCCAGACTTATCTCCTGGGATACCATTATTTTTCCATTGCCTGTATACTGCGGCCTTGCTTTACCAAGCCTGTCCAATAGTCCTGCCGCAATTATTGCCAGGGCATTTCCAAGTGCCACTGCAGGAACCATTATTGAAAGGATGCTTGTGGGGTCCTGATTTAAAACGCCTCCATATATCTTGGACATGGGAACCGCACCTGCACCCATTCCACCACCCATTATGGGTATTCCTATATAAAGCAGAGCCTGTCTCCACCCATACCCTACAACCCCACCCACAATTGAAACCAGTCCTAAGGATGCAACGATACCACCGAATAATGCCGGAAAATACCTGGCACCTGCATTTATTAAAAGTTTCCTGTCCATTCCAAGTATACTGCCGGTTATTAGAGCTGCAATATAGAAATCAAGGAAGTTACTAACCTTCATAAAGTCATCTACAGTCTTTACGGTAGCTTCTGGAAGAATCTTGAACATAACCAGTGCAGCCGTACCGAATATTATAACTATCGGCCCACCGCCAAGATAGTCTTTGACAATAGGAAGTCGATTTCCTATCTCCTGAAGTATGGCACCGATGACAATCATGAAACCGAAAGCACCAATCATATTCGATGGTAAGAGGCCCATGTACACTGATGCAAAAATTATAATTGCAAGGACTACAAAAATACTTAATGGGAAACCAGCAATTTTAAATCCTTCCTGTGGTACTGCCTTTTCAGCCATAAGGTCATCCTCCTTTTTTATATTTATATTTAAGGATAACATTTTCCAGAAGGATTTAAAATATTATAGTAACTTATTAAACCACTTATGTAAATAATTAAAATCAAGTGGTATAAAAATACATGGTAGCAGGCCTTCCCGTGCCACCATAGCGGACCTCGCTCTCCAGTATGTCTTGTTCTTCCATATACTCAAGATATTTTTTTGCCGTAACCCTGGATATACTTACAACCCGTGCAATGTCTTCAGCGGAAACAGGTCTATTTAATTCCCTTATGGTGTCAAGTATTTTATCCATTGTCCTTTTGTCAAACCCCTTTTTATCCTCTGTATGTATCTCCTTATTTTTTATAAGGGAATCCAAAACATCCTGAGTTAAGGTTTGACCACTTTTAGTTATTTCCAATCTTTTCTTATAAAACAAAAGGGCTGTCTTAAGCCTTGAAAATTCAAAAGGCTTTATAAGATAATCCACAACTCCATACCGTAGTGCCTCGTCTATATCCCCTCCATTACTGTCTGCCGTAACCATTATCACATCCATCCTGTATCCATTTTTCCTTATATCTTTCAGCATCTCCATTCCATTTTTCCCTGGCATATATACATCAAGAAGTAAAAGTTCTGCTTTTTTTTTCAGGATCTCTTTTGCCTCATCTGCATTTCTTGCAATCCCCACCACATTAAATCCCTCAACCATGTTGACATATCTTTTATTTACGCTGGCTACCATCGGGTCGTCCTCAACGATGAGCACATTTATCAACTGTTGACCACCTCTTCCTTAGGGATTTTAACCATGAACGTAGTGCCCCTATTTTTACCTGTGTTTAGATTTATATCTCCATTTAATTTATCTACAGTATATTTTACCATGTACAGTCCTATGCCTTTGCCGGATGGCTTTGTGGTAAAACCTCGCTCGTACAAATGTAATAATGTATTTTCATCTATCCCGGGTCCATTGTCTGCAACTCTTATATAGATGTAATCATTTCTCTCTTTTAAATATGCTGTAACAACATTATTTTCTTCATTTTTTGTCACTGAAAGGGCTTCGATAGCATTTTCAATGAGATTTCCTAAGATAAGCACAAGATCTCCAGAGGCTATTATCCCATGCTCTTCATTAAGGCTGCTCTCTTCTTCCAAATAAAACTTTACTCCCAGCTCCGATGCATGGCTGTACTTGCCTAAAAGCAATGCTGCTACCCTGCTGTCTTTTATATTCCGGGTAACCTGTCCTGTAAATAGCTGCTGTGCCCCTATCTCCCCATATATAAAATTTAATGCTTCATCATATTGCTTAAGGTTAATAAGACCTGCCACTACATGCATATGATTCATAAATTCATGGGCCTGTGCCCTTAAAGTATCCACTATCTGTCTGTAACCTGTCAATTGCTCTCCTAAAGTAGTGAGGTCTGACTTATCTCTAAAACTTGCAATTGCACCCTCTACTTGTCTCTCGATAATAATGGGCACCCTGTTGGTTATTATTGAAATCCCATTTATAACCTGCTCATCATCAAATTCCGGTGCCCCTGTCTTTAATACCTCTTTTAGCCTTGTATTTGGTATTATCTTATCAACCTCTTCACCTATAACATTTCTGCCTTCAATGCCAAGTATTTTATTAGCTGAATTATTTATAAGGGTTATAATACCATTTTTGTCAACTGCAAGTATTCCCTCTTTTACTGTATCTAAGATTAAGTTTCTCTCTTGAAGAATTTCTGCAATCTGATTAGGTTCCAGTCCAAATATCTCTCTCTTTATATTTTTAGCAAGGGCATATGCCCCAATAATACCTATAACCATGGATATCAGCATGGTCACAAGTATACCTTTTATTGCTTGAAGCTGGGCATTGTATATATCACTGGTAAGAGTGCCCACTGCTACAGCACCTATTTGTTTGTCCCCATCCATTATAGGGGTCAAAGCCCTGAGTGACGGACCAAGAGTGCCTATGGCCTTTGATATATAGGTTTCACCCTTAAGTGCCCTGTCCTCATCACCTCCTACAAATCTTTTGCCTATATTTGCAGGATTGGGATGTGAATACCTGATCCCGTCCATGTTTATAATTGTGATGAATTCAATGTTTTTGGAGTTTTCCCTGATTCTCTCTGTATATGTCTGCAGTACATCTTCAGGATGTGAAGAATAAAAAGAGGATATGACCACAGGATCTGTGGCCACACTCCGTGCAATGTTCATGACATTGTTTGCCATTTGATTCTCTATAGAGGTGTTTATATTTTTAATAATAAATATAGCAGATATAGAAAGGCACAAAATAATAATGAGAAATGTGAGAAGCATTATTCTGTTTTGTAAGCTGAGTCTTTTCATACATCCACATGCCCCACCATCTACACAAAATCTCTCAAGAGTTTCTCCACATCCTTAGGATTTAGCTCCCTGTCCACCAGCGGCGGCCCGTTCTTTATAAAGTCAAACCTATCCTCATAGGGTTCTTTCTCAACCTTGTAGAGGATTCCTATTGGTATTTTATCTCCAAACTCCATAGCCTTCTTCATGGCCTCTTCTCTATTGGTATAGTCATAGCCGTCAGGCAAGTGATAGACCCTCTGTTTGTACCATGCAAAGGTATTGACCCTGTTCCATACAACGCATGGCTGGAATATATCCACCAGGGCATAGCCTTTATACATGATGGCCTCTTTCATAAGGTTTACCAGATGTGGTGTGTCTCCGGAAAAGCCCCTTGCCACAAACCCCGCGCCCATGGTAAGAGCCAGCGCTACAGGATTTAAGGGTTCTGCCTTGACACCATCAAACTGCAGGGTGGTATGCTGACCCATGGCAGTAGTCGGAGAGGCCTGGCCCTTTGTAAGGCCGTATATCTGGTTGTCATGAACAAAATGGGCTATATCAATATTATGCCTTATGGTATGGATGAAGTGGTTTCCGCCCTCTCCATATGAGTCACCATCGCCAGACTCTACTATGACCTTGAGATCCTTATTGGCCAGCTTTATGCCAATCGCAGGAGGCAAAGCCCTTCCGTGAAGGCCGTTAAAACCGTTCACCTTGATATAGTGAGGCATTTTGGCAGCCTGGCCTATGCCGGAGGAAATAACCACCTGATGAGGCTCCAAGCCAAGCTCTTCCAGGGCCTGCTTCAAAGCGGTCCTTATCATATAGTTGCCGCAGCCCGGACACCATGCAGGTTGATCATACAGCTTATATTCATACTTAGTTGTCATAGCACTTCCTCCTTTAACCTGTTATAAATCTCGGTACCGCTGAAGGCACGGCCGTCATACTTCAAAATTTTGTGGCTGCACCTTATGAGGGCTTCCTCCTTTATAAGGCTGTCCAGCTGGCCTGTAGCATTCTGTTCAATATCTATCAGCTTCTGCACCTTTGGATAGAGTTCCATCAGTCTCCTTGTAGGCAAAGGCCATATATCACCATAAACCAATGCCCCAATTGATATACCTTCACCATTCAGTCTCTCTACAGCTTCTCTCACCGCACCATAGGTTGAGCCCCAGCATACAATAAGATTCTCTGGGTTTTCCTTTCCTATAAACCATGGTTCTTCTATCTCCTGCCTTAATCCCTCCAGTTTTCTCATCCTCTTATCTACCATGGCCACCCTCATCTCGGCACCCTCTGTTATATGCCCCCATTCGTCATGCTCATCACTGTCCACCAAGACTACCTGCCCCTCTACCTTCCCGGGCAGTATCCTTGGAGATACACCGCTCTCAGTTATCTTAAACCGTTTATACTCTTCTCCTTCCACAGCTTCTGGACCCGATATATATCTTTCAATCTTTACCTTACCAAAGTCATAAGGCTTGATAGTAACCGTATAATCAGAAAGATATTCATCACTCATTAATAAAACAGGTATTTGATACTTTTCGGCAATATTAAAGGCTCTCGCTGTCTGATAAAATGCATCCTCAGGGTCTCTTAATGCAATGACCATCCTTGGAAACTCACCATGGCCTGCGTGAATCAAAAATCTCAGGTCAGCCTGTTCTGTCCTTGTAGGAAAGCCTGTAGCAGGAGCCGGCCTTTGAACATCTATAACCACCACCGGAGTTTCTATCATCCCGGCCAAGCTGAGTGCCTCAACCATTAGAGCAAACCCACCGCCAGATGACCCGGTCATTGCCCTCACACCGGCATATGAGGCACCAAGTGCCATATTTAATGCAGCCACCTCATCCTCCACCTGCTGGACCATTATGCCCATCTCATCTGACTTTGAAGCCATAAACGTCAGCACCCCTGAGGATGGGGTCATAGGATAACCGCAATAAAATTTGCACCCAGCAGCAATTGCACCCATGGCTACTGCCTGGTTTCCATTAATTATGATATTTTTATCCTCCCTTGTTTCCAGTTTATGTCTTACCCCTATCATTTCGTACCCTGCTCTTACTGCCTGAATGTTGGTTTCTGCAATCTTCCCTGAAAACTCATCCCTAATTACTCCTTCGGCAATATCAAGCGGCAACCCAAATATCTTAAGAATGGCTCCTAAACCAGCCGTCGTATAGACGCGCATGTCCTGAACCTTCTTCGATGCTTCTACTAAAGGAAGATGCATAACCTCTTTTCCCTTTGCTATGTCGTTGTCGCATATTATGATACCATCCTGCTTTAATCTCGAATTATGCAGGTTGATAGTCTCCTCATTTAAAGCAAATATGATATCCAGATCTGGACTATGCGTATATAAAGGCTTATCTGAAAATCTTACCTGATTAAAGTTGTGTCCACCCCTTATCCTGGACATATAGTCCTTATATGTAAATACATAAAAGCCGCACCGCTTTAACGTCTTCTCCAGGAGGTTACCTATGGTATCCATGCCCTGGCCGGCTTCACCACCTATAAGGATATTGTATTCCATTGTCATGCCTCCTCGCAAAATATTTTCCTTTGAAAGTAATTCTTCATTTATTATACCATATAAGGCAAAGTTTATGAAAGATTCACATGGTAAAGCTATCCATACCTTTCTTTAAATAAAGGTCTTGTCTACCACCCATTTTTTCAAAGGATTCTATCACCTGAAGATAGAGGTTGTTAACCTCAACCAAGTCAATGCTGCAGGTTGCAACCTCATTGTCTATTCTCCTTTCTGCCTACTCAGTATACGGTAGTGTGGAATTAGCATAAGGTAAAACCAGTACCTTAGCATTTTCCCCATACTCTGCCAGTGCTCTGTCCAATGCTTCCTGTGCTGACCTGGCAGGTATAAAGAATATGTCTTTTACCAGTTTGTCATCCATAGATGATATAAGGTATACCTTTATCCTCTCCAGCACCATACATATCACGGCGGCCTTGTGCGCACCAAGCTTAAATTCTTTCTGTATCCATTCCACAGGTTCATGGGGTGTCTTAGCCTTTAACATCCATTCCGCAAATGTATTTTCTCCCAAACCCTCTCTGCACTCCGCAATCAGGATTACACTTCCACCATCTTTTACAGCATAGCTGGCATTCTCCAGTCCCTTTTGCGCCTGATAGAGGTTTATATCTTTGGGATAACCACCACAGGATGCTATGATTATATCTACTTTTTCTTCTATTTCTCTCTTGTACATCCTGTCAATGTATTTTGTCCCTTCTCTATGGGCCTTTACGGGATCACCAGCTACTACCTTTACAATCTCTTTATGACTGTTTAAGACAGCATTTACTATAAAGGATACACCTGCTATTTTACCCGCCTCTTCTATATCCTCCCTCATGGGATTGCCATCTGCTCTACCTGGCATTGTACCTGGCTTTATCATCATGACATGGTTGGTCTCTATTGTTTTCTTGCTGCACACGCCGGGGAGTAGTGATTTATTTCCTCCACTGTATCCTGCCTTATAGTGAAACTCCAGATTGGCTGTACCTATTATAAGGTCAGCCTCAGCTACGGGTCTGAATACCTCCACGGGGGTCCCCCTGGATGTTGTACCCATATAAACGCAGTCATTTATATCATGGTCTATGCATCTGACCCGGTTATGTACCTCTTCTCCAACAAGCCTTTTCTTTTCATCCTCAGTGTGCTTCCTATGATATCCAAGTCCAAATACTATGGTTATCTTCTCATCACTCACACCTGCCTCATTCAGCTCATCCAGCACAGGTGGTATCAGTATATGGGATGGGGACGGCCTTGTGATGTCACTGGCAAGTATTACTACATTCTTCGTGCTTCTTGCAAGTTCTTTTAAGGGCACCGAGCCAATAGGATTATCAAGGGCATTTCTCACCTCTCTTAGTGGGTCTCTAACCCCTTCCATGTCCTCAGGATTTAGAATGCCAACCAGATTTTTATCCGGTATGTTTAACTCAGTGAGACCATCACTATATTTCAGGTTTATGACAGTCACAACATATCACCTCGCCAATTAATTCAGCCAATCCAATCCCAGTTCTAATAATTTGACCTCTGTAGGTACTCCTTTTTCATCCCAACCCATCATACTATAGTAGAGCCTCTTTGCTTTTTCAAACTCCTCTTTTGAAATATAACCACCTTTGATGAGTCCATTTTCTATCGGCTCATGTACCCTTTCGGGTAGTTTGTCGTCTTCTGCTGTGAAACCCTCCCTTATGTCAAACATCCTGGCCATGTTTATGGCTCTTTCACCGGCCTTCAATACCTCCCAAAGGCTTGTATCCCATCCTGTAACCGCCCTCAGTGTCTCAATTACATCCGAGGCTGGCATTGCGCTCCTTGGTACAGGTACAAAGTCACATATGCCTGCCATATTGAAAAAGCTCCACCAGTATTCAAGATAGGTGAAGGTCTTCACCTTCAGGGCAGAAAACTCTCTGGGGTCGGTAGGTTCATATATCCCAAATGGTGCTATGGTGTCAAAAGATATACCATGGGAGGCCAGCATGGTGTCATGGGTAGAAATCATGTGGTCTGCACCCCTCTCTGATACGGCGTATCCAAGCCCCACGGCATATTTACCCCTTGGGTCATGCATGGCCAGTTCCTGTCCCTTTACTGTTACCAAAAATCTTTCAGAGCCCTTACCTATCAATTTAGCGGCTCTTTCCGAACCCTCTGCAAGGATATTGCCTATACCTTCTCTTCTTGCTATCTTTTCTATCATCTGGAGGACGGCCTGGCCGTTTCCAAACCTCAATTCTATTCCATCAGTATCCTCTTTAGTAATAATGCCTTCCTCAAAGCATTCCATGGCAAATGCTATAGTAGCCCCGGTACTTATGGTATCTAAGGTATACTGATTGCAGAGCTGATTGGCCTTAGCTATTATCTTTAAATCATCCACCATACATAGAGGGCCAAAGGAAGCTAAGGTCTCATACTCAGGGCCACCATACCTGGTTTCAACTCCATACTCCTCCACCTTTACTGCTCTTTTGCACCTTACGGGACATGCGAAGCAGCCTTCCCTCTTCTCCAGAATGGTGTCAACCATTGTTTCCCCACTTATTTTTGATGCACCTTCGAATTCGCCCATTTTAAAATTTCTGGTTGGAAGTATTCCCAGGGCATTGTTGCCCATAACAGTTGCAGATGTTCCCAGGCTATAGAGCTGCTTTACAAGGGGATGGGTATTCAATAATCCGGCAAACCTGTTTCTCACAGCCTTGATTGAGTCTTCGTCTTTTACAGGTATTTCCATGTTACCTCTTACAGCGATTGCCTTAAGATTTTTAGAACCCATGACTGCACCCAGCCCATTTCTGCCGTTAAAGTGCTTTAGCTCATTTACTATACATGCATATCTTACCAGGTTTTCTCCAGCCAGGCCAATCTGTACAACCCTTGTCCTTTCATCATTACTTTCTTGTCTTATGATGTCCTGCACCTCACCTGTCTTTTTGCCCCAGAGGTGAGAGGCATCCCGTATTTCTGCTTCTCCATCTTTTATGTATATATATACAGGAGCTGCTGCTCTGCCTTCCACTATTATTGCATCAAAGCCGGCCCTTTTGAGTTCAGGTCCCCACCATCCTCCGGCCTCGGCCTGGCCAAAAGCACCGGTAAGCGGGGATTTTGCTCCAACAATAAACCTGCACATACCAGCTAAAAGTGTACCCGTGAGTACACCAGGTGCAAATATCAGGATATTATCAGCACTTAAAGCGTCTATCCTGGGTTTTAATTCTCTCAAAAGATAATATGAAATAAGACCAGAGCCGCCCATGTATGTCCTATAAAAGGTTTCGTCAATATCTTCGACCATGGTTGATCCATTGTTTAAATTGACCCTTAAAATTTTACCATTATAACCATAAGGCACTTGAAATCCCCCTTTTGAAATATGTCTTTTGTTATTTATGATTATACCACAATCTCACATAATTTCCGTTAATTTGTGATTAAAATCATATTTCTTTTATTTCATAAGGTTATAATATAAAGCAGATAATATATTTGAAGGAGGTTGTAAAAATGGCAGTGGAAAAAGTTGCAGATGGAGTATACTGGGTAGGTGCTATAGACTGGGATATCAGATATTTCCACGGTCCTGCGTACTCGACTCACAGAGGGACAAGCTGCAACAGCTATCTGATCATGGACGATAAGATCACCCTGGTGGATACAGTCTATACTCCATTCGCTGATGAGATGATAGCCCATATAAAAGAACTGGTGGACCCGGCTAAAATTGACTATGTGGTGGTAAATCACACAGAAGTTGACCACTCAGGGGCATTTACAAAAATAATGGAGATAGCAAAAAATGCAAAGGTGTTCTGCACTGAAAAAGCAGTAGAAGGATTAAAGAAGCAGTTCTTCGGGGACTGGGACCTGAATGTAGTGAAGACCGGTTTTGAACTTAATACCGGTAAAAAGACATTGACCTTCATTGAGGCGCCCATGCTGCATTGACCGGACAGCATGTTCACCTATATAAAAGAGGACGCGCTGCTGCCCAACGATGCTTTTGGCCAGCATCTGGCCAGCTCTCTGAGGTTTGATGACCAGGTGGATAACCATGTGCTGATGGATGAGGCTGCAAAATATTATGCCAACATACTATACCCATTCAGTGCTCTGGTCCTAAAGAAAATAGATGAAGTGGTGAAGATGGGTGTAGATATAAAAGTCATAGCGCCAAGCCATGGCATCATATGGCGTAAAGACCCTATGCAGATAATTAACGCTTATGTGAAATGGGCATCCGGTGAAGCTGAAAAGAAGGTTGTCATAGCCTATGATACCATGTGGCTTTCCACTGAAAAGATGGCAAAAACTATGGCTGAAGGTATAATGTCCAAGGGCGTGATGATAGAATGATGAAAAAGGTCACATGTCGCAAATTATGTGATGTGTGACCTTTATAAATTTACACTGATTCTGGTCTATAAAAGATTACTTTAAACTCCTCTTTGACCCTATCTTCAATAAACTCAGGTTCAGAAATCCCTGCCTTTTTGCATTCGATTATCATGCGTCTTATACCAGAACCAATCCCTCTGTAAGGAATTTTCAGCTTGGGTACAAAAGACAATAATATAGGATTCCTTGCAATCTGTATACCTTGCTTTATATTTTCAATATTAGTTGTGTTTGGTAACTTACCAGGACTAATAATCTCTATCCAATCTTTAAAAATAAAAACCCTCACACTGCTGTTTATAAAATAATCCCGATTAACAAGTGCGTTTACCACGGCTTCTTCTAATGCTATCTCCGGCACTTCCCATATAGATGGTAGGTTAAAATTATCCCTTTGAATCTTTCTTAAATTCCTTTTTATAAAACCCATTGTCCCTTTATACTGCTCATATAAGGTACCACTAAACTATCGAGATAATTACTATCCCCCAGCTCATTCCCAAAAAAGCTCACTGCCCTAACTATATACTGCGGTCTTATTCTTTCTGGCTTTTTCCCAAAGAGCAACAGGCCCGAAAGTGTGAGATTGCCATTTATCATAAGTTTTAAATTTGTTAATAAATTTTCCAGTGGAATCAACAACTCATCCAGATTTATTCCATATTCTTTCTCATAAAAGTTCTTG
>JASEJQ010000060.1 GCA_030016635.1 Thermoanaerobacteraceae bacterium
TTTTCGTAATTTAATCCCTCCAATATTAGGCTAAGCAGTCTTACTGAATCATCCTCTGGTATCAACATTTCTAAATTTAATGGTAAAACTAATTGATAACATCCATTAAATTGAGTATAATTTTTATTGTATAGTTTAGCGTTTTTCATAACTTAATTATACAGCTTATACGGGTACTTCGGTACCCGTATTTGCTTTTACGCAATAAAAAAAGCGCTGTTGCACAATGAACTATTTAGTCCATTGTGCAACAGCCCCTATCGCAAATTTAAAAATAAAGTATTCTTCTTAAAAAACAAATTAGTGAACCTGAACCTTGATAAATTAAACAGTTTCGGCTTTCTTCATTACTTCGTACCCTAATGACTCAAGCTTCTTTTTTAGACTTTTTACTCTATTTTTATCCATTGCCATGACATAAGCCTCATGGCCGTATTCGCAGTAATACTCACGGTTTTTAATCATGTGATAGATGGAAATGATAATCTTCCTGGCAGTGGCAATGGTAGCTTTTTGTGGTCCTCGTCGTGCTTTAATTGACCAGTACCTTGCTGCTAAATAAGTATTTTTACTGTTTGAGGCAGCATGAGCACATTGACATAGTATTGTTTTAACATAATTGTTACCAGGTCTTACTTTAGTACGTTTTTTCTTACCAGCACTTTCATTATTCCCGGGACAAAGACCACACCAAGAAGCAAGATGATCTTGAGAGTGGAACACGGACATGTTGGTTCCTATCTCTGCTATGATGGATTGAGCTGCTATCTTATCTATGCCAGGAATGGAGTCAATTATATCTACTAATTCCTGATAAGATTGACATTTTTCATCTATCATACTTTCTACTTTTTCAATTTGTTCCTCCAAAAAAGCAAGATGATCAAGGATATGCTGTAATGTCATTGCATGGTGTTTATCCAAATGACCATTTAATGCTTGGATTATCTCGGGTATCTTCTTACGGAGCTTCTTTTTTACAAGGTTTGCTATTTCACCTATGCTAAGGTAAGTTCAAATGAATCTTCCAAAATGTTATATATGGGAATCCAGTACTTACCTGTGCTTTCCATGGCAATTTGGGTACAGCCTTCTTGTAAAAGCCAGTTTTTTAGTTCTTCAAGGTCCGATGTCATGGTACCAAAGGTTTTAATGGTTTCCTCATATTTCTTACTGTTTTCTGCCTTAAAAAGGCAGGCAGTAACGGTTCTTTTGTGGACATCAAGTCCACAGCAACATTTGAAGATTACTTTAAAGCAAGTAGAATTCCCCTTTCAAAAATATATTGTACAGACGCATCGCAACCCAAGCTTTTTAAAGAGTGATTGGTATACATGCTCTAAGGCAATACTTTCTTGTGCTTATAGGTCGCTGCAATCATATTCTGGTCCGGAGTCTAAGCTACCGGTCAAAAAAACGTAGTCTATGCTATCTGTACACATATATTTTAACTGAAAGAAGGTGATTATTACAGCAATTGGTACCACTTTGCATCGTGGTTAATGTCAGTTAAACTTCATTCTTGCTTGTGCCGCTTTAGCGGCATGGATATTCTGGTGTAAAGAGTCTATTTACAAATGATAGCAACATCTATGCACCAGCCATCGTGTATTGAGCTTATTTAAGCAGATATGCCATGCAGCATTCAGACTAAATCATTAAGACTGTCGTTTTTAAGTAATTACTGGTGTTACATGGCAATCATTATAATTTAACCTCTTAATGTTTTTTATTCTTCTGGTAATATAAGGTTTAATATGATCCCTGCAATTGCTCCGAGGCTCATACCAGCAAGTTTAATATTTCCCCCCAGATCTAATACAGCACCACCAATACCCAGAACCAGTATGGTTGCTGCAATTATCAGGTTCCTTGTTTTGCCAAAATCAAGATTATTTTTTACAACTGTTTTTATCCCTATGCTGGCAATCATACCAAACAGCACTATGGATATACCGCCAATCACAGGCTGTGGGATTGTAGATATGATTGCTCCAAATTTCCCCACTATAGAGATTAATATGGCGAATACTGCAGCTATCTCCATGACAACTGGATTATATATTTTGGTCAGGGCCAAGACGCCGGTATTTTCAGAGTATGTGGTATTTGCCGGACCTCCCAGAAGGGCTGCCAGAGCTGTCGCCAGGCCGTCACCTGCTAATGTCGTGGCCAGGCCAGGTTTTCTGATAAAATCCTTACCTGCGGTTTCGCCTACGGATAATACGTCGCCAATATGTTCTATTATAGTAACCAGTGCTACCGGTGCTATTACCGCTATAGACTCCCAGCTGAACTTTGGAAGTGTAAAAGCTGGCACTGCAAACCATTTGGCTTCCATTATAGGCGTATAGTCCACATAACCCAGTATTGCAGATACGATATACCCGACTGCCAGGCCAAAAAGTACAGGAATAACCTTGAAAAACCCTTTTGCATACATATTTACAGCAACCACTGTCAGGAATGCTATACCTGCTAAAAGCCAGTTTCCGCTTGCCATGTTTACAGCTGTAGGAGCTAAGTTTAACCCGATAACCATGATTATGGGTCCTGTAACTATAGGCGGTAATAATTTTGTTATCTTTTCAACTCCTACCGCCTTCACCAGTGCAGCAAAAACAACATATAAAAGACCTGCTATTATTATCCCGCCCTGTGCATACTGAAGCCCTCCCATATTCTGAGAAACAAGTATTATAGGGGCAATATACGCAAAAGACGAACCCAAAAACACAGGCACCTCAAAACGTGTAATCAGATGGAAAAGCAGGGTACCTATTCCTGCAGTAAAGAGTGCAACTGATACATTCATACCTGTTGTAAGTGGCACAAGCACGGTTGCACCAAACATTGTAAATAGATGCTGTATACCTACTATCAAAAGTTTTGCACCGCTTAATTCTTTATTCCTGTCCTGAGTTTTTACAGAAGTTACTACATTTTCCATTGTTAATTCTCCTTTCTAGCCTCTCCGGGCTAAATTAAAGTTTTATAGTTCGTTTATTGTCACCCTGTTGATCCCGTCTATCTCCATTACCTCCACAGCTATTATCTCACTCCTTGAAGTAGGCACATTCTTGCCCACATAATCCGGTCTTATTGGGAGTTCCCTGTGTCCCCTGTCTATCAGTACAGCCAGCTGTATCTTGTGCGGCCTTCCATGGTGTATCACAGCATCAATGGCTGCTCTGACGGTCCTGCCGGTGTATATAACATCGTCCACCAGAACCACAATCTTATCGTTTACGTCAAAATCAAGCTCTTCTTTGTGCACCTCCGGATCTTTATAAGCTGCTTTTAGATCATCCCTGTAAAAGGTTATGTCTACTGCGCCTATAGAAACTTCTTTCCCCTCAATGTTGTACATCTCCCTGCCTATCCTCTGAGCTAATGGATATCCCCTTCTCTTTATACCAACCAGAATCACATCTGTTATATCCTTGTTTTTTTCAATTATTTCATGGGCCATCCGGGTTATTGCTCTGTTCATTGCTTTTTCGTCCATTATCTCAGCTTTAAAGTTCACTTTTACTCACCTCCAATAAAAAAAACTTCTTATCCTGGCCGATAAGAAGTTTTAGACAGTGGTATCCCGTTCTCCACTCCTTATCGACCTCGCGGGATCAACTTAAAGGATCATTCTATTATATATTAACATCTATATCATAAGGTTGTCAACTAATAAAAATCCTTATGAGATATACGGAAAGATAACCTTCTATCAGGGAACCCAAAAGAATTATTAAAAAAACTGATGCAATAACAAGGGTATATCCGATAAAATCCTTTACCAGGTTGGATATACCGCTGGACCTATTCCTAAATATATAGAGCGAGAAATTAATAGCTGTAACACTTATAATAACCAGACCTGGAATTATGAAGATATTGGATGGCAGTAATGACAAAATTGCAAATGTTATTCCCTTTCTTTGTAAGTTATTTACCAAAAAAGAAAGAGTAAAACCAAATATAAAACCTCTAAGCGCAACCATTATTAAAATAAGAGGTATACCAATAAATGTAGCCCCGAGAATCCATATAATAAAACACACCTGAAAATTATTTATCAATGACTGTATAAAAACATCTGAGTTACTCACACTGGAATCCGAAAACAATTGAAAGAAGCCGTTGATATAGTTTAAAAGCTCCATCCGCTGAATGTCAGTCAGTGACCCGGTGCTTATGTATCCTGTTATTATACCAACACTCAGGAAAAGAGTACATAAAAAATACAGGAATATATAATTTTTAAAATGTCTCGCAAACATATCCAAAAGTCTTCCCAGCAAGAGAACTACCCCCTATTCTAATTAAAAGATATGAAATTAAGATGGACAATATTACCCATAAGATACAGTTTAAAAAATATAATCAATCTGATAAAATCTTCTTATTGGGGGTATGCATATGGCCATAATTCGATGTGAAAATCTTTCAAAATCTTTTGGGATAAATGATATACTTGTAGATATAAATTTTGTAATAGAGGCAGGCGACCGCATAGGCATTGTTGGAAATAATGGCTGCGGCAAGTCAACCCTGCTTAAAATCATTGCCGGTCAGCTGGATTACGACTCGGGAAATCTCATAATTTCATCAGGTCTATCCATAGGTTATCTTGAGCAAAATACAGTGATAACCTCTGAAAATACTCTGTGGGAAGAAATGATAAATGAATATAATGATATTAAAATACTGGAAAAGCAACTTAAAGCCATTGAAAACAAAATATCAGAATTAGGATTAAAAGGAGAAATTAACGATAGCCTCTTCGACCAATACGAAACGATTAGAATGGAATACGAGGATAAAAATGGCTATGCCTATGAAAGTATCATTAGAAAGACCTTAGACGGACTGGGTTTTTCAAAAGAGGACTATGACCGTCCACTCTTTGAGTTTAGTGGTGGACAGAAAAATAAAATTGGCCTGGCCAAAATACTTCAGAAAAAACCCGACCTTCTCCTCCTTGACGAGCCAACCAATTATTTAGATATACCCTCCTGTGAATGGTTGGAAGATTATTTAAAAACCCATGGTGGCTCAGTTGTGGTCGTTTCCCATGACAGATATTTCTTAAATGGATTTGTGAATAAGATATTTGACATTCACGACCATACCCTGGATATATATAACGGCAATTATGATGCTTTCATAAAAATGAAAGATAAAAGGCGAAGACAGCTGGAAAAAGACTTTATCACACAGCAGAAAGAGATAAATAGATTAATGAATATAATAAATGTCCAGAGAAACAGGGGGACAGAAAAAAGCATAAAGATTGCCTCCAGCAGGGAAAAAATGTTGGAAAAAATAAAGGTGGTAGAAAGGCCAAAGGAACAGTCCAAGATGAAACTTGACTTTAAATTGAAGTCCGAATCAAGCAACATTGTAATTAAAACAAATAATCTTGCGATGTCCTTTGAAGACAACAAAATATTTGAAAATATAAATATTACCATCGGTAAAGGTGAAAAGCTGGCACTTATCGGCCCCAATGGTTCAGGAAAGACAACCCTACTGAGAATAATAGCAGGAATCTTAGAGCCATCAGGAGGCGAAGTTGTATTTGGAAACAGGGTAATCCCTGGTTATCTTAGCCAGGAAAGAACAGATCTGAATTTTGACAATACACTAATGGATGAGATATGGTCAGCAGACTCATCTCTAAAACAGCTTGAGGTAAGAAGCCTTTTGAGCTATTTTCTCTTTGTCGGTGATGATGTCTTTAAAAAGGTATCCACTTTGAGCGGGGGTGAACTTATCAGGCTTTCCCTTGCCAAGCTTGTTATATCAAAGGCAAACTTTCTGCTGTTGGATGAGCCGACAAATCATCTGGATATCCCCTCCAAAGAGGTTATTGAGGATGCCCTTTCTAAGTATGAAGGAACTGTATTATTTATATCGCACGATAGATACTTTATTAATAAACTATCCAGCAGTATACTGGAGCTGGAAAACGGTACAATTACTGAATATCTTGGGAATTATTCCTATTATATCGAGAAAAAACGTAAATTGAACTGCATTGAAGAAGATACCTCCAACACCATAAGCAAAACAGAACGCACTCTTATGTTCAAAAGGGAAAGAGAGATGATAAATGAGCGAAGGGCCAACCGTCAGAAATTAAATGAGATGGAAAATCTTATAGAAAAAACTGAAACTGAGATTAAACTACTGGAAGAAAAAATGGGCAACCCCTCCCTTTATCAGGATGATGAGGCCGCCAGAGAAACAGTGCGGAGATATAATCAGCTTAAAGAAAATCTGGAGATGTATTATATCCAGTGGGGAGAACTGATGGAGTCAAATAGCTAAGACTCCATCAATCCCGTAAAAATATATTCTATACCAATTAATGTCTTTGCGTCTTTTATCATACCAGAAACAAGCATCCTTTTCAGTTCATCCATGTTAAATTCTTGAATATCAAGCAATTCATCAGGGTCTAAATGCTGCAGACCATGAACAAGGTTTGTAGCTATATACATATACATGTATTCATTGGAAAAACCAGGAGATGTATAAAACTCAAATATCTTTACCATCTTTCCGGTATATCCTGTCTCCTCTTCCAGTTCCCTGCGGGCACACTCATCTGGCGATTCACCCTGTTCCAGTTTGCCTGCCGGTATCTCCCAGAGTTCCTCCTCTGCTGGCTTTCTGTACTGCTTCACCATGACCAATTTTTTATCACGGGTAATTGGTATAATTGCCACTGCCCCTTTATGTTCTACTATTTCTCTGCCTGCTACATTCCCGTTTGGAAGCAGCACATCATCTATCCTGAGATTAATAATCCTTCCATCATATATCCTTCTGCTGTTTATAGTTATCTCTTTTTTGTCCATTTTCTCTCCTCACTTTCGTATGTTGTCCGCTACATATTTTGCTGATGCTGCACATATCTCATAAAAATATGGGTCATCATCATATACCCTGCCCATGGTCTCTATATTTACCCCAAAATGATTCATTGCATCGATAATAAATCCTCCATCTTCAACATGGATGTTATATTTGCTCATGGACCTTATTTCATCAATTTGTCCCTTTATCAATTCTAAAAATGATTTATCCATTTCAGGAAAGACAATATCGCATGGTGAATGACACAGTTCTTTTAATATTGTCATGGAATGATGACTGATGCCCCTGTGCCTTTCCCTGCTATCAGAAAAACTTATCCTGGGCACATATACAGGATTCCCTTTAAAACCGTAAACGGCATCAATGATATGACCGTCATCAACCCCTGAAAAACCGTATTTTGTTCCTGTTCCGGTAATGCCAGGCCCCATTGATACTAATATAACATCCGCTTTGCAAACCTCTTTTGCTGCAATCAGGCCGGTATAAATATTTACCGCTTCATAATCACCGCCAAAGGCCTGGCCGACCGTTATAGTACCACCAATAATTTCTTTTTCTTTTAGCTCCCTCACTGTCTTGCTGAAAGACAACGGTAAAGAACCACCGTCTGTCATTATGTATGCTATCTTTACATTGGATAAATACTTTAAAGCAACAGCCGTCACAGCCATCATACTGTGCAGAGGGCAAATGATTGCATATGTTCCTGCAAGGTCATTAAAATTCATTATTGCTTCTCTACATGGGCTTTTCTCCTCCTCTACGCTCAGTACACTATGTTGCAACGGCGTATAGCGTAATTTCATGATATGGCCAGGCCCGGCAGGTTCATCCACTTCATTCCTGCTCACATCAGCAACTACAAAATCATATCCTCCAGTACCCAACCCGAGAAATGTTGCAGTGGTATTTAATATTACAGTGTCGCCTTCCCTTACCTTACCTGTAAGAAGAGTATAATTAACAGCTAACGAATTTTTATCTTCCGTATCAACTAATAGCTCCTGTATATCCTCACCATCGTAAATAATACGGGAGACGATACCAGTCTTAAGCCTTATCATAAGTTATCATCACCTTATTCAAACAGTTTCAGGCCTAAAGATATATAAGTGCTTTCCGTTATATCCTTATTATAAGGAAGTCCGTTATCCAGCTTGAATTTGAGCACAGCTTTTTCCATACCTGCACCATATATGCCGTCAAGATTGCCCGTATAATATCCCATCTGTTTTAGTTTTATCTGTACCGCCAGGACATGAGAACCCCTGTCACCTGGTATCAGTTTGCGATAACCATTCCCCAGGAGGCCATATGGTCCTCCGTATACAACCACCGGTGTACCTACATGTACTCTGGAATACAAGTCCTCCACATCTTTATTTTTCATCCTGAAACAGCCATGGGAGGCAGCCCAACCGATAGACCCAGGTTTGTTGGTACCGTGTATGCCGTATTTGCCCCACGGTACATTTAGACCCATCCAACGTGTCCCAAAACCTCCACCCCATCTTGCCTTATTCACTATCTTAAAATACCCAAGGGGAGAAGGGGTATCATACTTACCTATAGCAATAGGATAAGACTTTATAACAATATTGTTTTCTATGAGATAAAGCTTAGCCTCATTAGCATCTATCAGTATACCATATTTGGGTTCATTATTTTTTTCTCCGTGTATAATCAATGGTGAAACAATCGCTAATATCAGGCTGAATAATAGAACATATAATAATACTTTTCTCCTTTTCATAATTCCTCCCTGCAAAATTAATCTATAAAATATTTACACTGCAGGAAAAGAATATATGACATCTATCTTCCAAGTTCGTCTAAAAACTTTAAAACCCTGTTCTCCTCTATAAGCCTTGATAGAGAATATCTTTCTGTGTAAATATGAATAAAAATAAGAAATACAAACCAGCAGAGTTTTACAACCCATGATCCAAAACCAGCGACAAATAAGCCAGTAGATATCCCCAGAATATTTGAACCGGTATCCCCAAGCATAGAATTTGCTTTTAAATCATCTCTCATATAGACAAGCACAGCACAAATCAGCGGCAGTATTATTATCATGTCTCTGGAGTAGTTAATTGCAATTAAAAATGCAATTATAGCTAAAAATCCTTTTATAGATCGGCCAGGCCTTAAATCCAAAAGATTCAGCAGGTTGGTCGATAGGGTTATTATAAAAGTGTTTAATATGAAATCAATTGCAGAAACGCTTATATTTAATGATATAAAGATAGCCATTAAAAAACCCATTATAGCCTTAAGACCACCTGTTGTCAGTTCTCCCCTGGCCAACCTCATAAGATGCCCCTTCAGACCTCTAACACTGCTGTCTCCCAGTATATCATCAATAAACCCTGCCAGGCCCATTACCACTGCCCCCACAATATAAACCTGCAACAGAGTCTCATTACCTACCACTTTATAGAGGGGGATTGAGCCTAAAACCAGCACGGGTATAAACATAAGTCCCATTCCCACGGGTATATGTTCGCCCAGATAATTTTTATTCAGACATTTCTTTTCAGTGAGCAGATTTCGAATCATATTCCTGAACAGCACTGCGGAAATTACAGATATTGCCAGGGAAATAATGTACCACATACCATCACCTCAATATTTCCTGTATAAGAGTCTTAAATATGTCCGCAAACTGTCGACCCCTATGTAAAAAATCCTTTAAACTCCTCCCAGTGACCCTATGGGTCATGTCCACTTCTATCTCAGCAATCTTGTAGCCAAGCCTTAAGGTTTCAGCAGTCATGGCAAACTCCATTCCATACCCGTCAGGTATCCAGAGGTTTTCCAGAACCTCTCTTTTATATGCTCTCTGGCCAGACAGGGCCGAACGTACTTCTTTTCCTGTTAAAAGCTTAAGCCCTATACGTGTTAGTCCTTTTACCAGGCCAAAACCACCCTTTTTATTGGTTTGAGGAAAGGCTGCAATAGATACATCGGCCTGGCCATCCATCACCGGTTTTAACACCTTGTACATCTCACCAGCCGTGTTTCCAATATCCCCATCCAGAAGTACCACAATATCTGAACTTATATATTTTAGTCCTTCCCTTACTGCACTGCCTTTCCCCATATTTTTATCAAATCTAATACACTTGACATCCATATTTTTCGATTTAATAAAGGTATCATCTTCAGAACCATCGTCCACCACAACTATCTCATCAAATATCTCCAGTTTTTTTAAAGCCATTATAGTCTTTTCTATAGTGTCTCCCTCATTATAACAAGGAATAACAGCACCTATTCTCATTTAGTTCACCTCAATTCGCTGTCGGCATAAGAGCAGAAGAAGATTCCTTGATGCCGAAATTGCCCTCAACCCCCTGCATTACAATAATTAATGAGGTTTCACCTATTATATGTTCTATATTATCGATGGTTGATATCTTCTCTTTCTTGTAACCATTAATATATGAAATCTTGACGTCGCTCCTCTCAACACCTATAACCGGTATCTGATTCTTCTTTATGGCCTTTATAATAGGTATATCAATTATATTTAGAAGGTTATCATCCTCAAGGCTGCCTCCAGCAATTATAACATAATCTACAGGTAGAGAGTAATCCCCGTTTGTTTCAACATAATTATTGTCACTTAAATATTTCATGATATCGCCGTATTTATGTGCAACTATGTTCTGTGCTATCATTTCACTAACAAACTGTGGCATATCTTTTTCATCCACGTTTCCCAATGCCAAACCGTTTTTGACCATATCTTTTAAAACATCATCGAGAGCAGCGTCCTTTATTTTGTTATGCACTGAGGTTATACTGACAACATTAGCACCGGCGCTTGTAAGTGTACCCTTTAAAGATGAATATATATAGTCATCCGTAGTCTCAATAACAGCAACATTAATACCGTTCAGCCTATCTTTTGCAAAAAATGGGAAAAGAGTTTTTGCGTATTCTTCATACAGATTCAGGTTGTTTTGAAGTTCTGTAATCTTACTATTTAGATTAAGATTCTCTTGCTTTATTTCATCAAACCTCTGCGTCATCTCTTCGATCAACGAATTTTGTTGTTCTACATACAGTTCCTGACTATCTAAGTTAAAACCGATAAAAATACCTATGCCCAGTGCCAAAAAAATAGATGCTATAGTAATTACATAAAATTTTATATTAACAATCATGAAGTCATCCCTCTATATCCCTAAAATAAGTTTAAGCCTCAATCTTATTATGTTTAAAAATTGCTGCATTGGCGGAGACATCAGAAATACAACACAAATAGGCAAAAGCGCCGACACTGTTATCCCTAAAATATAGCTTGCCTTAACACCTGAACGATATAGCTTATTTACCCCTTTAGCATCCATTAGCTTTGAACCAACCTTTAACCTTACCAGAAAAGTGCTCGCCATACCCTTGCGCCCTTTTTCCAGAAAATCAATCATGTTTGTATGAGTACCAAGGGCAACAATCAGGTCTGCTCCCATCTCATAAGCCATTAAAAGAGCTATATCCTCACTTGTTCCCGGCATAGGGACTATATCTGACTTCAGGTTGAGTTCATTTACTCTTTTAAGACCCGGGGCACGTCCATCTGGATATGCATGTACAATGATCTGTTTGCAGCTTTTAAGGCATCTATCTGAAACGCTGTCCATATCTCCTACAATTATGTCAGGAATATAACCATTCTCTAACAGGGCGTCTCCACCGCCATCCACCCCGATAAGTATGGGCTTTACCTCATCTATATAGGCATGGAGAGCATTCAAATCTTCTCTGAAATCTTTTCCCCTTACTACAACAAGGACATGTCTTCTTTTAAAATCCACAACCGGTTTGGGAAATCTTATTTTTTTTATGAAAAATTCTTTCTCTCTCTTAGCATACTCAAGTGTATTTTCTATAAATCTATCCAGTTCCACATCTAAATTTTTATAAGATTCTTCCATTAAAAATTCAATCTTATCTGCATCCAGTACTGTACCTTTTCCTATATATACTTCATTACAATAAATATCTTCACCGTCTATTGCCAGGTGATCGCCTTCCTTTATCTTGCAAAAGACATCCTCCCCGACATTATCTATGAGCTTAATACCATTTTCCACAAGGATTCTTGGTCCTTCGTTAGGATATCTGCAGCTAATGGATATGTCGGCATTTATAACAGCCTTTATCTTTGCTTTTACAAGTGCCTCGGCAGCAATCTCATCTATATCGCGATGATAAATTACAGCAATGTCACCTGGCTTAAGCCTTTTACAAAGATTCTTTGTCCTTCTATCCACCTTTGCAATGCCTTTTATCATAATATCACATCCATGTTAAATTAACCCTACCAGAAATATATTATAACATAAAAAAATAAAAAAATAATGAGCTGATAAAAGCTCAGCTCACTTTTAATTCCAGTCTTAGTTTATCTGCTATCATGGCTATGAATTCAGAATTGGTTGGCTTGCCCTTGTCATTTTGAATCGTGTAGCCAAAGATATTATCTATGGTTTCCAGTTTGCCTCTGCCCCATGCCACTTCTATAGCATGTCTTATAGCCCTTTCAACTCTGCTGGAGGTGGTGTTGTATTTTTTGGCTATGGCTGGATATAACTCTTTTGTTACTGCTCCAAGAAGATCCATGTTATTTATAACCATCATAATAGCATCTCGCAGGTAGACATATCCTTTTATGTGTGCCGGTACCCCT
>JASEJQ010000061.1 GCA_030016635.1 Thermoanaerobacteraceae bacterium
TAAAGTTGGCATGTTCAGACCCATTACATTATGGCCTTCCCCAGAAAAGCAAATAAAGGAGTTAAGTTTAAAATATAAAAAGATATTTGTGGTAGAAATGAACATGGGACAGTACTATTTAGAAGTACAGCGTATAATTGGGAATAATGCAGAGGTTATCCCAATAAATAAAGTTAATGGAGAGTTAATAGAACCTGAATTTATTATTCAATCGATAAGGAGGTTTATCTGATATGCCCAGTGAATTTGTGAAACAATATTTCAGGGTAGATATGCTGCCGCACATCTGGTGCGAAGGTTGCGGCAATGGCATATTGATGAATGATATAGCCCATGCTATTGATAATTTGGGACTTGATCAAGATAAGATTGTTATAGTTTCAGGTATAGGGTGTTCATCGAGAGCATCAGGTTATATGAACTTTGACACACTCCATACCACTCACGGCAGAGCCATTGCTTTTGCAACAGGCGTTAAACTGGCAAACCCTGAACTTACAGTTATTGTGATAACTGGTGATGGCGATTGTTTGGCAATTGGTGGAAATCATTTTATACATGCTGCGCGTAGAAATATAGATATTACCGTGGTTTTATTTAATAATAACATATACGGAATGACGGGGGGGCAGTATTCACCGACCACTCCAACTGGAGAATATGCAATGACAGCTCCTTATGGCATGGTGGAAAGAAATTTTGATTCATGTAAACTTGCAGATGCAGCTGGAGCTACTTATATAGCAAGGGGCACCGCTTTTAATTCTACTCAAATGATTAGTTTGTTAGAGCACGCAATACAGCATAAAGGATTTTCATTTGTTGAAGGGGTGTCTACATGCCCTACTTATTACGGACGGAAAAATAAAAAAGGCGATGCTGTTGACATGATGGATTGGCAAAGAAAACATTCTATTGATATCAAGGCTGCTTCCAGAATGAAACCAGAGTTTTTGACTGATAAATTCTTGACCGGTGAATTCAAATGTGTTGACGAGCCAGAATATACCGATGAATATCAAAAAGTTATAGATAGATTGCAGGAGGGCAAATAAATGAAGTATGAAATTCGTTTATCAGGAGAAGGCGGTCAGGGTATTATACTGGCTGGTGTAATATTGGCAGAAGCTGCAATTTATGATGGCTTGAATGCTATTCAATCTCAATCATACGGACCTGAAGCAAGAGGTGGGGCAAGTAAAGCAGAAGTGGTTATAAGTGATGAAGAAATAAATTATCCTAAAGTTAAACTACCGGATATTCTATTGATTCTTTCTGCAGATGCTTATAAAAAATACTTTAAAAATATCTCTAATAATGGCATAATAATTATAGACGATACAATTCAAGTTACAGAAAATTCTAATGCTAAAATTATTACCTTACCTATTATTAAAACGGCAGAGGAAAAAGTAAAAAAGCCAATTACGACAAATATAGTTGCATTGGCTGCGTTACAAAACATAACTAATGTCGTTAGTAAGAGTTCACTGGAAAAAGCTGTATTCAATCGTGTTCCAAAGTCATCCATTGAATTTAATAAGATGGCTCTCGAATCAGGATATAAACTTATTGATTTAGTAAGATAATAATACTTATGAGGAATGATTAAACAAATGGAGAAAGATATCATAAATAAAATACAGGATAATTATCAAAAATTAAGTAAAAGTCAAAAATTAATAGCTGAGTATATTTTGTATCATTACGATAAAGCTGCTTTTCTTACAGCAGCAAAATTGGGCAATACAGTAAAGGTTAGTGAGTCTACAGTAGTAAGATTCGCAAATGTTATGGGATATGAGGGGTATCCAGAATTACAAAAAGCTCTACAAGAATTAATTAAAAATAAATTAACTACAGTCCAAAGATTGGAGTTATCTGAGGATTATCATGATGGTGAAAATATTTTTAAAAGTGTTTTGAAATCCGATATGGAAGATATCCGTGATACTATGAATGAGCTAAATATTTCAGATTTTGAGGAAGCATTAAATATGATATATGAAGCCAAGAAAATATATATTATCGGTCTTAGAAGCTCAACTGCATTAGCTGAATATCTTGGTTTTTATCTAAATTTAATTTTGGATAATGTCATAGTCGTAAAATTTGGTATAAGTGATATCTTCGAACAAATTATTAAAATATCAAAAGAAGATGTAATTATAGGAATTGGCTTCCCACGGTATTCAAAAAGAACAATTGATGCTTTATCATATGCAAAAGAAAAAAATGCTAAAATCATAGCAATAACAGATAGTTTGATATCACCTCTTGCACCTCTGAGCAATAAAGTATTAATAGCAAAAAGTGATATGGACTCTTTTGTTGACTCACTTGTTGCTCCAATGAGCTTAATAAATGCTTTAATTGTATCATTAGGGTTAAGAGAGAAAAATAAAATTACTGCAACCTTTAAAAATTTGGAAAGCTTATGGGAAAAATATGAGGTATATGCAAAAAAACCTTAATTATTGGTGATTGATAATGAAATTATTTATTGTGAGACACGGTACAACTGATTGGAATAAAAATAATAAAATACAGGGATGTCTTGATATTCCATTATCTGAAGAGGGTATTAAACAAGGATATTTATTAGCCAATAAACTCAAAAAATTTAAGATTGATTATATATTTTCCAGCGATTTGAGTAGAGCCCGAGATACCGCAAAAATAATTTCTGATATTTTAGATTTATCCTTTACCGAAGATCATCGACTAAGAGAAATGCATTTTGGGGAATGGCAAGGTTTATCGTTTGAACAAATAGCTATTTTAGATCAAGCAAAATTATCTTTATGGCGTAACCACCCCGCAGAAGTTATATTCAGTGGTGGTGAAAGTATTGATAGAGTTAAAAAACGAGCATTGGAGTTTATTAAGGAAATTTATCCAAAATACAAATGTAATAATGTACTTTTAGTTACCCATGGGTCATTCATAAAAATATTGATATTAAGTCTTTTAAATACCGATTTGAATTTATATAAAAATCTTAAGCAGGATAATACCGCATTAAATATTGTTGAAATAAATAATGAAGGTAAATCAATTTTGCAATTATTTAATGATACATGTTATTTTTAGGGGTGTATTTTGATTATGGGTTATATAATAGCTATTGATGGTCCGGCAGGAGCGGGGAAAAGTACTGTGGCCAGAAATCTGGCAAAAAGATTGAAATTTACATATATTGATTCTGGAGCAATGTACAGAGCTTTCACATTTAAAATCATTGAAAATAATATTAATATTGAAGATAAAGAGAATTTAGTTCATTCACTGAGAAATACTGACATAAAATTTCAGAATGGAAGGGTATATTTAGATAATAATGATGTTACAGAAAAAATCAGATCTCGTGAGGTTGACATGTTGGTATCCAAAGTGTCTTCAATACCGGAAATACGCGAAATTATGGTAGATATTCAAAAAAGAATGGTCATTAATGAAAATATTGTTATGGATGGTAGAGATATTGGTACAGTAGTTTTCCCTGATGCTAATTTAAAAATCTTTTTAACAGCAAGCATTGAAGAACGTGCCAGACGGAGAACAAAAGAAAATAGAAGTAAGGGTATTAATGATAAATATGAAGATGTATTATTAGAAATTAAGAAGCGAGATGAAGCAGACTCTAATAGGGATATTTCACCTTTGCGAGTGGCCAATGACGCAATAACTATTGATACTACTAATAAAAACGTAGAAGAAATAGTTAATGAAATAATATTTTTAATGGGGGAAATTTAATTTGTTTTACGCATTATCTAAGTTTTTTGTGGGAACTATACTAAGAATTTTATATAGAATAGAAATAATAGGACTGGAAAACATTCCTAAAGAGGGGGGATGCATCATTAGTCCAAATCACAAAAGCAATATTGATCCTCCTCTTGTTGCTTGTTTTTTAAATCGAACAGTATATTATATGGCAAAACAGGAACTATTTGATAATAAACTATTTGCAATTATATTAAAAGCACTTGGAGCATTTCCTGTCAAAAGAGGTACATCGGATATTTCATCAATTAAAACTTCTATGAGGCTATTAAAAGAAGGTAAAGCCCTGGGTATTTTCCCAGAAGGAACAAGAAGTAAAAACGGTAAACTTGGTGAGGCAGAACCTGGAGTTGCTATGCTGGCAATAAAAATGAACGTACCTGTCATTCCTGTTGCAATTATAGGAAATTATAAATTATTTTCCAAAATCACAATAAAAATTGGTAAACCTTGTTATTTTGATGAATATATAAATTTTAAGCTTAGCACTGAGGATTACAAAAGCATAAGTCAGAAAATATTATATAATATCCAGGCATTAATGGAGGAAAGATAATTTTGAACATTATCATAGCTGATAATTCCGGCTTCTGTTTTGGAGTTAATAGAGCAATAAACGCAATTTACAATGAAATAGAGAAAGGAAAAAAAATTTATTCCTGGGGCCCTTTAATACATAATCCAGAAGTAATTAATGATCTTGTAAGTAAAGGGGTACAAATAACAGAAAATATTGATGATTTTAAAAGTAATGATAAAGTATTAATAAGAACTCATGGTATTCCAAAAGATGTTTTTTATGCCTTAAAAGAAAAGGATGTTGCAATTATTGATATGACTTGTCCTTTTGTAAAGAAGGTCCAACATATAGCTAATAAATATTATAACGAAGGTTATAAAATTATAATAATAGGTGATAAAACTCATCCTGAAGTAATAGGCGTAAACGGGTGGGTAGATAATTCTGCAATAATTTTAGAAACAGCAGATGACGCAAAAGAGCTTCCATTTATGGACAAAGCGTGTATTGTTACGCAAACAACATTAAAGAAAGAAACCTTTGACAAAATTGTTAATATATTAAATAAAAAAGTTAAAAATATAAAAGTATTTAACACAATATGTAATGCTACAAAAGACAGACAGGAATCTGCTTATAAACTATCTCAATTAGTTGATATTATGATAGTAATTGGCGGTTATAATAGTTCAAATACTAAAAAGTTATATGACATTTGCAAGGAAAACTGCAATAATACTTTTCTGGTTGAAACTAAACATGATTTACCTGAGATCGATTTTAATAATTATAATAATATTGGTATTACTGCTGGTGCCTCTACACCAAATTGGATAATAAAAGATGTAGTTGAAACTATTATGAATTTGAACAACAAAACGTAGATAATAAAAGAAAAATTAAATAAAATAGGGATTACAATAAAAAATCGATGAAAATATATCAAATACAATAAAAAGTATTGACTTTTCCCCTAAATCTGCTACAATTTATCTTATTGAAAAGGGTGATAAAGGAGGCAAGGATTGAATGAACGCTTTGGGACGTCATATTCTGGCTGAAATTTATGGATGTGATGAAAACATATTAAATGATAAAGACCTTATCGAAAAAATCATGGTAGATGCAGCTATAATAGCTGGAGCAGAGGTAAGAGAGATTGCGTTCCATAAATTTAGCCCTCAGGGCGTTAGTGGAGTAGTAATAATTTCAGAGTCACATTTAACTATTCATACATGGCCCGAATTGGGATATGCTGCTGTTGATGTTTTTACCTGTGGGAACAAAGTAAACCCCTGGGATGCTTGCAATTACATTACAGAGAAATTTCATGCTTCCCATATAACAGCTACAGAAGTAAAAAGAGGTTTGATTGACGATAATACGAAAGTAGTAAATTACTGATTTTAAAAAAATGTGACTAATATAGTCACATTTTTTTAAAATCAAGGGGGAATCAACCATTGGATGACTTTTTATATTTTGCATCTTCATTTTATAAAATATCTGGGATAAATTTAAATTTATACAAAGAAAAGCAGATGAAAAGAAGAATCGATACATTTGTGAATAGACATGGATGTAAAACATATATTGATTTCTTAAATATACTTAATAAAGATAAAGAAATATATAATGAATTTTTAAATTACATTACTATAAACGTTACAGAATTTTTTAGAAATCCAGAGCAATGGGATATATTAAAGACTAATGTAATTCCTTTATTGAGTAAAGATAGAAAAATGTTAAAGATTTGGAGCTGTGCATGTTCAAGTGGTGAAGAGGTTTATTCATTACAGTTCATTTTAAGTAACATTAATGTCCAATATGAATTATTAGCAACAGACATAGATATGGAAGCTTTAAATAAAGCACAAAGTGGTGTTTATGATTTCAGGCAGATAAAAAATATAGACACAAGGTTATTAGAAAGCTATTTTACAAGATTAGACAATAATAAATATAAAGTAAAACAGGATTATAAAAATAATATCAAATTTGATACTTTTAATCTTTTAACAGATATCTATCCTAAAGGATTTGATTTGATATTATGCAGAAATGTGCTGATATACCTTACTGAGCAAGCTAAAAATTCCGTATTGACAAATCTATCCAGCTTATTAAATAGGGGAGGAATTTTGTTTGTAGGCAGTACTGAGCAGATCATTTTCCCTCAAAATTATGGATTAGAAACTTATAAAACATTTTTTTATAGAAAATTATGAAGTCTACAGGAGGAAGGAAATATGAAATTAAATATAGCAGACATTGAAAAGATAGATGAAATACAAAATGCAATAAATGAAATTATGAAAATAAACAATAATATTTATTATGAGACTGGTAATAAAAAGAAATACATGATTTTTACTTTTGGATGCCAGATGAATGAACATGATACAGAAGTATTAAGTGGTTTACTCGAAGAAATGGGTTATGAGCATACCAATTCAATTAAAGAAAGTGACATAATTATATTTAATACATGCAGCGTAAGAGAACATGCTGAAAATAGAGTTTTAGGCCGTATTTCGCAATTAAAGCCATTAAAAAACATAAAACCTGATTTAATCCTGGGTATATGTGGATGTATGATGCAAGAAAAAAATATGAGCGAATATGTATTAGAACATTTTCCATATGTCGATTTAATATTTGGCACACACAATATTCACGAGTTGCCTGTACTTATAAAAAAGGCTATGGAAAGTAATTCAGTTATTTATGATGTTTGGGAAAATAACCAGGATATAGTAGAAAACTTGCCAATGACCAGAAAGGATAAAATTAAGGCATATGTAAATATCATGTATGGATGTAATAATTTTTGCACATATTGTATCGTTCCATACGTACGTGGCAGAGAAAGAAGCAGAAAACCTGAAGATATAATAAATGAAGTAAAAGTACTTGCTGATGAAGGATATAAGGAAATTACGCTTCTTGGACAAAATGTGAACTCTTATGGACGTGGACTTGAAAAGAAAATAGACTTTGCAGATTTATTATATATGATCAATGAAATGAATGGAATTGAAAGAATTAGATTTACAACATCTCATCCAAAAGATTTATCTGACAAGCTGATTTATGCAATGAGAGATTGTGAAAAAGTGTGTGAACATATTCATCTACCTGTTCAGGCTGGAAGTGATCGTATATTAAAATTGATGAATAGACATTATACGAAAGAAAGTTATCTTCTACTTGTAGATAAATTACGCCAAAATATTCCTGATATTGCTATTACAACCGATATTATAGTTGGATTTCCTAGTGAAACAGATGAAGACTTCATTGAAACATTGGACCTTGTCAAAAAAGCAGAATTTGATTTAGCATATACATTCATTTATTCTAAAAGAACAGGTACTATAGCAGCACAAATGGATAATCAGGTACAAGATGAAATAAAACACAAGAGATTAGATGAGCTTATAAAATTGCAAAACTCAATTAGTCTTGAAAAGAATAGCCGTTTAAAAGATGTGGTAGTTGAAGTATTGGTGGAAGAAGTTAGTAAAAGAGATATAAATAAATTAAGTGGTAGGACCAGGACAAATAAATTAGTACATTTTCCTGGTGATGACTCTCTTATTGGTTGCCTTGCAAACGTAAAAATAACAGAACCAAGAGCCTATACCTTAATTGGTGAAATATTAGAATAGACTTAGATATGAGACAAAAAATTTCTTCAACGGCATTTAATTGGAGGTTACGTTTATGTCTGATTTTACTCCAATGATAAAACAATATCTGGAAATTAAGGAACAATATAAAGACTGTATACTGTTTTACAGAGTAGGGGATTTTTACGAAACCTTCTTTGACGATGCAGAAATAGCTTCTAGAATTTTAAATATTGTACTTACAGGTAAAGATTGCGGAAAAGAAGAAAGGGCGCCAATGGCAGGTATCCCTTATCATGCAGCAGAATCTTATATAATTAAATTGATTGATAATGGTTATAAAGTTGCCATTTGCGAACAGTTAGAAGATCCATCAAAAGCAAAAGGTTTAGTAAAAAGGGATGTTATAAGAGTTATTACACCAGGGACTATTGTCAGTGATAACCTTGTTGGCAATAAAAATTCAAATTATTTAAGTTCAGTATATATAGATGATGAGAATGCTTCTATCGCCTCGCTGGATGTATCAACGGGTGAAACAATAATATTAAAGATTTCTGCAGATGAAAAGATAATTTATGATGAGTTGGAAAAAATAAACCCTTCTGAAATTTTATTGCAGGACAAGCTATCCGGCAAAAAGATCTTTGCTCAGTTAAAACGTCTTGACAGATTATTAGAGTTAATACCGGAAGATAGTTATAATCTTGAAATATGTAAGAACTTAATTCTTGAACAGTTTAGAAATTATGATATGATTGTTAGATTTGACAATGCGGGTTTAATGGCCTTTGGTATATTATTAGATTATGTTTTGGAAACATTAAAAATTCCCAATTTATATTTAAAAGAACCGGAGTTTGAAATTAAAAGTAAATATCTGGAGATAGATAATTTTACACGTAAAAATTTAGAGTTATTAGAATCGATCAGATCTAACAAAAACAGTAGCTCTACTTTGTTAAATACGATAGATAAAACAAAAACGGCAATGGGAGGGCGATTAATAAAAAAATTTATTTTAAAACCCTTGCTTGACGTAGATGAAATAGAAGCAAGATTGAACGCTGTTGAAGAATTAATTAACAAAAGGAATATACTACATGAATTAAGAAATTATTTGGACAACATTTATGATATTGAAAGAATTTTAGGCAAGTTAAATTATAACAATGCCACCCCCCGTGACTTGATTGCTTTGAAAATGTCTCTTAGGGTTTTACCTGATATTTTTAAACTTTTATCATACCGTGAGAGTCAACTACTTGAAAAACTGAATAAAGATCTGGATATATTGGATGATATATACTATCTTATCGATAAATCCATAAATGATGATCCTCCTAATACTTTAAAGGATGGAGGTATTATCAAAGATGGGTACAATGAAGAGATAGATAAATTACGGTATTTAACACAAAATAGTAAAAAACTTTTAATTGAATTAGAACAAAGAGAGAAAGAAAAAACTGGTATAAAATCTTTGAAGGTTGGATATAATAAAGTATTTGGATATTATATTGAAATAACAACAAAAAATTTAAATCTTGTTCCAGATTACTATATTCGAAAGCAGACACTTACTAATTGTGAACGTTACATAACAGAAGAGCTAAAGCAACTGGAAATGGATATTACTGAGGCAGAGATTAATCTTGTGAATATGGAATATCAGTTATTTATGCAGATCCGTGATAAAATTATTTCTGAAACAAAAAGGATTCAAGAAACAATTTCTGTAATTTCATTTTTAGATGTATTGCAGTCTTTTGCATATGCAAGTATGGAAAATAATTATATAAAACCTGCAGTCAATAATGAGCGTAAAATAATTATTAAGAATGGCAGACATCCAGTTATAGAAAAAATGGACAAGAAAAATCTTTTTGTTGCTAATGATGTTTACCTGAATGATGCAGAAAATATGATCCATATTATTACCGGCCCAAATATGGCAGGCAAATCCACTTATATGAGACAGATAGCATTAATAGTGATAATGGCACAAATGGGATGCTTTGTACCTGCAGATGAAGCTGTTATAGGAGTGGTAGATAAAATTTTTACACGTGTAGGCGCCAGTGATGATATATCCTCAGGTCAAAGCACTTTTATGGTAGAAATGAATGAGGTTGCTTATATTTTAAAAAATGCAACATCTAAAAGTCTAATAATTTTAGATGAAATAGGAAGAGGTACGAGTACATTTGACGGATTAAGTATTGCATGGGCAGTTGTTGAATATATTGCCATGAATATTAAGGCCAAAACTCTTTTTGCTACACACTATCATGAACTTGTAAAACTGGAAGATGAATTGCCCAACGTGAAAAACTTTTATGTTTCTGTATATAAAAGCGGTGATGATATTGTATTTTTAAGAAAAATATTAAATGGATCGATGTCTCAAAGTTTCGGAATACAGGTGGCAAAAATGGCTGGGGTTCCAGATTCAGTTATAAAAAAAGCAAAAAGAATTCTTGCCGGTCTGGAAAAAAATAATAAAAAGTTTGAAAGAATTTACGAGGAATCCCCTGTAACTCAACTGGATATATTCAGTATATATAATAATAAAGTTATAGAAGCTATCAAAAACATTGATGTTGATAACATGACTCCCCTGGAGGCTTTAAATAAGTTAAATGAACTTAAAAATCTCGTGCCAGGAAGTGATAAAATTAAAGATGAACAAAATAAAAATATTGGATGATGTTACAATTAATAAAATTTCTGCTGGTGAAGTGATAGATAGACCGTCTTCAATTGTAAAAGAATTAATAGAAAATTCAATTGATGCTAATAGTACCAGGATAACAATAGAAATTAAAAATGGTGGCATAAAATATATAAGAGTATCGGATAATGGGAATGGAATTGCTCCAGATGACGTTGAGATTGCTTTTTATAGGCATGCAACAAGTAAAATAAATAATTATCATGATATTAATAATATCTATACTATGGGGTTTAGAGGTGAGGCATTAGCAAGTATAGCAGCAATATCTAAAATTAATTTATATACCAGGACACATGATAATATATTAGGTACTCATGTGGAATATATCGGAGGAAAACTTATTAAAAAGGAAAATATAGGGTGCCCTTCAGGTACTACTTTAATAGTGGAAGATGTATTTTACAATACACCTGCAAGGTATAAATTTCTCAAAAAGGAATCAGTAGAAGCTAAATATGTGATCGAAGTAGCAACCATAGAAACGCTTATTAATGCAGGCATTTCTTTTGAGTTAATTAACAACGGTAAAATGATATTTAAAACCTCTGGGAAAAATAATATTGAAGAAAATATATATGACTTATTTGGATATCATCTTAAAAATCATTTAATACCTGTTAAATTCACATATGAAAATGCAACTATAAATGGTTTTATATCTGACATTGATTTTTATGAAAAAAATCAGGGAAATATTATACTTTATATTAATAATCGCTATGTAATCGATAATGAATTCAGGAAAATGCTAGTAGAAGCATATAAGTCTTTACTAACGGTGCATCAATATCCTGTTGCAATTTTAAATATATCTTTACCAGCAGACCGAATAGATGTAAATGTCCATCCTTCGAAACTATACGTAAAACTACATGATAAAGAAAAATTATTCGATTATTTAGGGCAAGAGATTAAAAAAGCATTATTAACCAAACGTGGTGAAACGATAAAATTAAATATTCGAGATAATATACCCAAGATGGAAAATACTATTGAAAGGAAATTTAAACCTGAAATAATTTATGAGAAACCAACTTTGAGTCAATATAAATTTGATATAGACAAAAAAAATAATAATGGGATATCAGAATTAAGTTTAATCAATTTAAATTATGTCAAAAAACTTACTGATTTATCCGATTTAAAATATAAAAAAATAGGCCAGATTTTTAACACCTATATACTGCTTGAAAGCGGCAAAGATTTATACATAATAGATCAACACGCTGCACATGAAAGAGTTTTATATGAAAAATACAGTGGTCAATATTTTTCTAAGAACATTACCACACAGATTTTACTGGTTCCAGAAATTATATCGCTAAAACATGAAGATTTTGTTCTTATAAAAGATATTGCAGAAAACCTTCAAAATCTTGGATTTGAAATAGATACCTTAGGAGATAATGTTGTCGTAGTACGTGCAGCGCCAACTATTTTAAATCCATTTAATATAAAAGATTTAATAATGGACTTAATAGAGGATATGGAACAAACAAAAGTTAAGCTAAATGAAATAGAATTATTAAATAGTACTATTATAAAGGCAGCGTGTAAATCAGCTGTAAAGGCTTATAAGAAGCTCGAGGCGATCGAAATCGATAGACTTTTGGTAGATTTAATGAATTGTAAAGAACCTTATACATGCCCTCATGGGAGGCCTACTATTATAAAAAAATCAATAAAAGATATAGAAAAGCTTTTTAAACGGCGATAGGGAAGTGATTTTTATGGCAATTCCATTAGTTG
>JASEJQ010000062.1 GCA_030016635.1 Thermoanaerobacteraceae bacterium
ACATTATATAATACATATAAATTTATTATATACAAAAATAAAGCCCCGCAGGGCTTAATTTACAATATTTATGGCAGGGGAGGCAGGAATCGAACCCGCAACCAACGGTTTTGGAGACCGCTACTCTACCAATTGAGCTACTCCCCTACACAAATGATATTTTAACAGATTATTAATCTGCTGTCAACATCAGGCATCTTCATTTTTTTATGGTTCATTTTTTTTATTATCATCTTCTTCATCTTCTAATAATTTTTTATAGTAGATGCTGGATATATTGTCTGTAGACTCCACCGTTCCAGACTGAACATCATCCCACATCTCTGTCTGGTCTCCAGTTTGTAAACTTGGATCGTTTGTTTTGTTGAACCTCTCTAAAGCCTGATAGGTATCTTCTCCGTCGAATTCAACATTTTCATCTTTATAGTCTAAGTCTATATCTCCAAAGGAATGAGGAAAAATTATTTCTTCTGGCGGTCTAAAATTTGTGTTTTCCGCTTCCAGCTTTTCATGCTTTTTTTCACATTCAATGCAGTAAGGCGAATATGGTATAGCTTCCAATCTTTCTTTATCTATAATTTTGCCGCAAATTCTACATATACCATAAGTATTATCATCTATTCGTTTTAAAGCGTCATTTATCAAATTCAAAGTATTTTTAGCATTATCGAGTTTTGCATAACCCATTTCTCTTAAATACATCTCAGCCCCAAGGTCTGCAGGATGATTATCATAAAACGAAAGCTCTTCATATTCTTCTCTTTCTGATATTTCAAGGTCGTTGCTGCTTGTTATACTTTTTTCAAGTTGCTCGTAATCTCCTTTTAAAGATAATAATTTTTGCTTATAATGTTCTAATGTACTTTTATCCATATATCTCCTCCTAAAGCTGCATTTCCACAATTTTTACTATGTCAGCAACGAGGTTACCTATCAGTGGTACATTTAACATTACAATTCTCTGGAGTATTATTAAAACAATAGCGCCAAGAATTGTAAAACCGATTGCCATTCCAAAACCCCTTGCCAGACCTCCTGAAAAATTAATCAATAACATTCGACCCGGCTTTTGAAGTAGTTGAATGTACTCATTTATATTTGTTCTCTCCAACATGATAGAAATATTATCTAATTTTTTAATTAATTCTTCTTCATTATTATTGTGCTCCATAAATTACAGCACCTTCTATAAAAACTTAATATTATTGTGTACACTTAATGCAAATTTATAAGTTATCCAGGACATTTAAAATAATATTACTTGCTTTTTTAGCAGAAGAATGCACAAATTCATTGTAGGCAATATTCGCTTTACCATCTGCCCTGTCAGAAATTGCTCTAATTACCACAAAAGGCACACGGTTCAAATGGCATGTATGGGCTATAGCTGCTCCTTCCATTTCAACTGCCAGGCCATTAAATTCTTCCTTTAATCTTTTTGCTTCATCCATACTCGCAATAAATTTATCACCGGATATAATCCTTCCAATATAGCTTTTTATATCTGCATTTTTACTGCTCGCCTTATAAGATATATCTATAAGATGAGGTTCTGCCTTAAAGATTGATGTCTTCATACGAGGTATTATACCTTTTTTGTATCCGAAAGCTGTTACGTCTACATCGTATTCCATCAATTCATTGGAAATAATGATATCACCTATATCCAGTCTACTATCAATCGCTCCCGCAACACCGGTATTTATTACCGTATTTGCATTGAAATTAGAAATCAAAATTTGTGTGCATACTGCAGCATTTACTTTGCCTATACCTGACACAACCAATACACAATCTTTTTCATTGATTTCACATCGGTTAAACAGCATACCGGCTAGTTCTGATTTTTTGATAATGTTACATTTATTAAGTAAGATTTCTATTTCTTCGCCCATTGCACCAATAATTCCAATCATATTCATCACTCCGTAAAAAAAGTAAGGGTTAATTAACCCTTACAAATTTGATACACATTTTTGGCAAAGCTCTGGATGTTCAGGGTTTTGTCCAACCGTTTCACTATATACCCAGCATCTGCTGCATTTTTTGCCAGGGGCCTGCTGGATTTTAACCTTTAAATTTTCTGTCTCATAAGTAATATCTTCTCTCGCACTGTTGAAGTTCTCAACTGTAACTTTAGATACTATAAATATGGTGTCCAACTGATCTTTAAAATACTCAATTATATCTTTGATATTGTCTGATGGGTAGAGAATAACTTCCGCATTCAGGGAATGTCCTATAACCTTATCATTTCGAGCAATCTCTATCGCTTTAGTTACTTCACTCCTTATATCCATAAGCCTACTCCATTTACTTTCTAACTCCAGGTTAATGTATTTCTTATTTGGCTCTGGCCAATCAGCCAGTTGGATACTTACACAGTTTTCTTCCTCTTTATGCGGTATATAGCTCCAAACCTCTTCTGCTGTGAAGCTGAGCACCGGTGTGAGAAGTTTAATTATATCGTTTAATATAATATACATTGCAGTTTGAGCAGATCTTCTGGCTTTAGAAACTGCCCTGAATGTATATAATCTATCTTTTATTATATCCAGATATTGATTGCTCATATCTACAACACAGAAATTATGAACCAAATGATAAATAAGATGATATTGATAACTCTCATATGCTTCATTAATTTTCTCTTTCAACCTCTCAAGACGCAGTAGCGCCCATCTATCTATTTCCTCCATATTCTCATAATTTACCATGTCGCTGTTGGGATTAAAATCATAAAGGTTCCCAAGCATAAACCTTATGGTATTCCTTATCTTTCTGTAAACCTCAGTGAGCTGGCTTAATATCTTGTCGGATATTCTCACATCGGATGTATAATCTGAAGATATTACCCACAATCTTAAGATTTCAGCACCATATTTTTTTATAATATCATTGGGATCTATTCCATTGCCAAGGGACTTTGACATTTTTCTGCCTTCGCCATCTACCACAAAACCATGTGTTAATACAGACCTGTATGGGGCCTGCCCCCTGGTAGCAACTGATGTTAATAGGGATGACTGGAACCAACCCCTGTGTTGGTCTGAACCCTCCAGATACATATCCGCCGGCCAACTTAAATTCTCTCTTGTCTCCAACACAGCAGCATGACTGGACCCAGAATCAAACCATACATCCATTATATCTGTTTCTTTTCGAAATTTATCCGATCCGCATTTACATTTTTTACCTTCCGGCAACAACTCTTCAGCAGATAATTCAAACCAGGCATCAGAACCTTTTTCCCTAAAAATGCTGGCCACTTTGGCAATTGTGTCTTTATCTATCAATGGTTCACCACATTCCTGACAATAGAAAATAGGAATCGGGACACCCCAGAGACGCTGTCTGGAAATACACCAATCTTCCCTATCTTTTACCATGTTTGTTATTCTGTCTTCACCCCATGAAGGTATCCATTGCACTTCCTTTATAGCTTTTAAAGCCTCATCTCTAAAGCCCTTGACTGATGCAAACCACTGTTCGGTTGCCCTAAAAATAACGGGGTTTTTGCATCTCCAGCAATGGGGATATGAATGCACGAGTTTTTTCTTTCCCAATAAAGCACCAACCTCAAATAAATCCTTCTCTATTTCTTCGTTAGCCTTAAAGTATTTCACACCTGCATATTTCCCGGCTACATCCTTAAAAAATCCTTTTTCATCAATAGGATTATACGCTTCAAGCCCATATTTTTGACCAACAATGAAGTCTTCTTCGCCATGGCCCGGGGCGGTGTGAACGCATCCAGTACCTGCGTCGAGGGTTACATGTTCACCAAGAATTACTATTGATTCTCTATCATAAAGAGGGTGCCTTGTCTTTATTCCTTCCAATTCGCTTCCTTTAAAACTGCCGGATATTTTATAATCTGTTATATTTAAATCATGACATACATTTTTTACAAGTTCAGTGGCTATTACGTATATCTCATCGTTTACTTTCACCATGCTATAGTCAAGTTCAGGATTCAAGCAGATGGCAAGGTTAGCAGGTATAGTCCATGTGGTAGTTGTCCAGATTACAAAATATACATTATGGATGTCATCAACAAATTTGTTAAATAGTCCTTTATCATCAGTCACCTGGAACTTAACATAGATACTGTTTGACGTCTCATCTTTATATTCTATTTCTGCTTCCGCAAGAGCTGTCTCACACGTTGTACACCAGTACACAGGTTTAAGACCCTTGTAAATGAATCCTTTCTCTGCCATCTGGCCAAATATCTCAATCTGCTTTGCCTCAAATTCAGGACTTAATGTTAAATAAGGATTATCCCAATCACCCCGGACACCCAATCTTTTAAATTCCTTTCTTTGTATGTCAATTTGCTCTAATGCATATTCTTTGCACATTTTTCTAAATTCCACCGGGCTGACCTCATGCCTGTTTATACCCAATTTTTTTATAGCCTGTGCTTCTATCGGAAGACCATGTGTGTCCCATCCTGGTACATATGGAGTATTGAAACCATTCATGCTTTTATATTTGTTAATTATGTCTTTTAATATTTTATTGAGGGTATGTCCAAGATGCAAATCACCGTTTGCATATGGTGGGCCATCATGTAAAATATAACTTGGCTTGTCCTTGTTTTTATCTAAAACAAGTCTATTTATATCAATTTCTTCCCAGAATTTTAAAATCTCGGGTTCTTTTTGAGGCAAATTTGCTTTCATAGGAAAAGATGTTTTAGGTAGATTTAAAGTTTCATTGTAATCCATAATAAACCTCCTTAGTATATTACGCATTTAAAAATTAAAAAATCCGCCCCACTAAGGGACGGATGTCCGCGGTACCACCCTAAAACTTTCAAGAAATACTGAAAGCACTCGTTAATATAACGGCAAAGCCGGCTACGGCTTACTTTACATTTCAGCCTGCTACTCCAGGGTGATTTTCACATACCCAGCTTAATGGCTCGCACCAACCGCCATCTCTCTTTAAAACGGGATAGGTTACTCTTCCCTATCATCATATTTAATGTATATTAAAGTTATTATAAATTATATGTAAATATATGCATGTTGTCAATATATATATATTTTAATCGCCATTTATATTATTTTCATTACTTTCCAGCATTTCGATCTGCGCTAAAAGCATTGCTTTCAATTTTGCTTTAAAAACATCCATTTCGTGTTGTACCCTTTCATACTCTGTTTTTATCTCAAGGGCTCTTCTATTACTTTCATCAATAATTTTTTCTGCTCTTTCTTCCGCCTCTTTAACAATTAATTCCGCTTTAGCCTTTGCATTATTTTTAATTTCATCGCTGGTTTGCTGGGCAGTAATAAGTATGTTTTTTAGTGTATCCTCCAGATCCTTATAATCATTTAGTTTGTCATTCAGGCTGGTTATCTTATCTTTTAATTCTATATTCTCTCTATAAAGGCATTCGTAATCCTCTATTATCTCATCAAGAAACTTATCAACTTCCTCATCGTTATAACCTCTAAATGTTCTCTTAAATTTTTTATTCTGTATATCTACTGGTGATAGCATATTCTACCTCCCGTTTTACAAAAATCGTTTAATATGTATCTTAACCCTGTTTTTAGCGGTTTTGCCTTCAATACTGTATAATTTAGCTCTGCCACGGCCTCGTACGGATATTATGTCTCCTTCTTTTAAGTTATAAGATACATTGTCAACAGTTTTCCAATTTACCTCCACTCTGCCAATTTTTATTATCTCTGCTATTTTACTTCTGGATATATTAAATGCAGAACTGGCAACGCTGTCCAATCTGAGAGAGCTCACTGTTGTAAATATTTCCTTACATTTTTCTTCAGGCAATATAATTTCATTTATATCCAATTGATTTACTATGACTGAAATATTTCCTACCCTGGCAAGATTATTTATGATATAGTCTTTTATATCATCCATAACTATGATTTGAGCTTTAGAATCTACTATCAATATATCGCCTATTTTATTTCTTGCCAATCCCAATCCCAAAATTGCACCCAGATAATCCCTATGAGTAAGATTTTGGTCACCCGGTGGAGTTACACTAATAGCAGATATAGGGAAATTAAGATTATAATCTAAATCGGTAGGGAATATCCCTATTATTTTTCTTTCGGCCTTTTCATAGCCACCATTTTCTTTATAAGTAACTGTATCATATTTCTTCAATTCATCCTCAATAAGCTCGAGGTAAGTTGGCTCAAAGAAATTAGTAAATTTGGGCTTTTGGTGTTTTTCCACCCATTTTACATAATCATCAACTATCTTTTTATAAGATATTTCCATGTACACTCTCCTGTTTAAAAAATAATATAAATTAAATTAAAGACTATAGGCCTCACAATATAATCTATAAACAGTAATGCTATCATTGGCGAAAAATCTACATAAAATGATTTTGAAATACTAGAATTCATCAATAGCCGTCTAAACGGAACAAGTATAGGTTCTGTCAGTTCATATATTATATGAATTATAGGATTATAGTAATCTACCCTGATAAAAGAAAGTATAACGCGAATAACAATTAATATATTTAGTAAATTTAAGAAAATGTTAAATGTTGATATTAAGGCCTGCTGAATCAAAGAAACACCACCTATCTATTTAATTTTTTCTTCCGGTTCAAAGTCACCTGTTATTTCAATATTATCCGGACATAAGACGAAGATATTGGTATCAATTTTTTGTATGTTGCCATCTAATGCATAACAAGCACCACTTATGAAATCGAGTACACGCCTACTTTCTTCATGAGATAATTTTTCTAAATTAACCAGTAACACTTTTTTCTGCTTTAAATTATCACATACTTTTATAACATCGTCAAATTCATGAATACTGGCAACAACAATTTTTGAACGGCTATATTTATGTAAATTAACAACCTTATCATTATGTGTGATGCTTTGAGGAATTTGCTCATCTTTGTAATACTCTTCCGTATCATCTTCAGTATTCTGATCATCAAAACCTAAAAAATCCATAAGGTTTTTTAAAATATTATTCATTCACAATGCAGCTCCTTATTTTTTCTCTCACCAAAAATTGCCGTTCCAATACGTATCATATTTGAGCCTTCTTTAATTGCTGCTTTATAATCACCGGACATTCCCATTGACAAATATTCCATTTTGATATTACTTTGATTTACACTTTTTAACCTGTCAAACAAATCGTATGCAATTTTAAAATATGGCCTGGCCTCATCCTCATTATCAACCTTTGGGGCAATTGTCATTAACCCTTTTACTTTTATATTAGATAATCCAGATATTTCATCTAAAACCTTATTTAAAGAATCTATACTTATCCCGAATTTAGTTTCCTCAAAAGAAGTCTTAACCTCAACTAGTATATCCTGAATTATATTCAACTCCCGTGCTTTCTTGTCAATCTCCTGAGTCAATTTTATACTGTCTACAGATTGGATTAAACATACACTGCCAACAACGTGTTTAACTTTATTGGTCTGCAAATGTCCAATTAAATGCCACTTTACATTATTATCACAAATAATAGGAAATTTATTTAAAAATTCCTGTACCCGGTTTTCTCCTAAGTTTGACATGCCACATGTAATAGCCTCTCTTATATTTTCAATATTAACGTTTTTAGTTACTGCTATTATTTTTATTGTATCCGGGTTAGTTCCGATTTCATTACATACCTCGTCAATATCATACCTCAATTTTTCAATATTCTCTTTAATATGCATCTAAATCATTCCCTTACGTCCAGATATTTGGATAAAACATTTTTATCACTCACAACCTCGTCGTAGATCTTTAAACCGTTTAATTTATCTATGTTATCAATTATTGAGTTCTTTCCATCGGTTGATAGTACATTTACTTCAACCTCCTTGATACCCCCAATATCGTATATATATACAAAGCATTTTCCATTTTTATTAATAATAGCCTCATTAGGCAACATCATACCTTCTTCAGAATTCTTAATTATTTCGAAATTAACGAATCTGTCATTCAAAAAATCATCAAATTGCTGAGATGATTGAAATAATACAAAATCACCATCATCATTATGAATTATAGTTTTTGTTTTAGCTTCCAATATGTATCCATTAATGTTGAGTTTGACCTTTTCATCATTTTTTAAAACTAAGTTTTTCTCTGCTATTTTAGCAAATATATACCAATCAAAATTATCTATCACCTTAAATAGTGGCTCACCAGTATTAACATGGTCTTTTTCTTCATTAATTACTAATTTTTCTTTTTGGCTATCATTAAAGACATTATTATTAAAAACATTATTTATATTAATATTTTCGTAACCGTCAATATCATAAGAAATTATTCCTGCATCAGGTGAATTTACATTAACATATAAATTCTTTAATAAATTTTCAATATCCACTTTTTCTTTTTTTAATTGTTCAATGTTATAATTAGTAAATGGATTGTTAATAGTTATAGCATTTTTCTTTTCCAGCAAAAGTGATAATTTATCGATACTATTACGAGCAGAGGGAAGCATACTTCTTGCAACATCTGCTTTAATGGTATTTAATTGATTAAATATCTCATTATCAATCTTATCTATATCATTAGTAAAAGTATTCAAGTTTTTATCCTCAGCAAGTTTAATTTTATTATTTATATTTTCTAACTGCATATAAAGATTCTCATCTAATTTTTTACTGCTTATTTGTGCTACCAGGTATCCTTTAGGAACCCTTGTATTATTTTGTACCTTTCTGATTACATAGCCACTCTGTGGAGAATATATCACTTTTTCATTTCGTATAATCATACCCTCAGATTTATAGGAACTTTTAACGTTACCATAAACAACTCTAACTGTACCTGATGGCTTAATGGATTCAAACACCAAAATAAATAAATAAATAGCAATAAGTATTAAGACAAGTTTTAATCCCCTTTTTGACTTTTTGATCTTTTTATTATTATCCATATCGTACCATCTACTTAATTTTATTCTATACTATTAATTTTACCTTTTAAACAAAAAAATTCAAGTATAAGAACTTATAAACATTAATAAAATAAATAATCGATAGCTCATTCATTTAAATACATAACAAATGCTATCGATTATTTATGTATATTTGCTTTTAATATAAAAATGCTTCTCAATTTAGAAATAGTATAGTAAATAAAAATGGTCTGAGTGGTGGGACTTGAACCCACGGCCTCTAGAACCCCATTCTAGCGCGCTACCAACTGCGCCACACCCAGATATTAATCACGTTTTTTATTATAATATATTAATGTAAATTTTGCAAGCTCTATATTATAATACAAAGAATTCCACCACTGCCTTCATTGACTATGCGCTGTATTGTTTGCTGAAGCTTAAACTGAACATCTTCAGGCATCTTATATAGTTTATTCTGTAACCCTTCTTTCACTAAGTCATGTAGTGATTTGCCGAAAATATTTGTATTCCAAATTTTCTGAGGGTCTTTTTCAAATTCCTCCAGTAAGTATTTCACTAATTCTTCACTTTGCCTTTCTGTTCCTATAATAGGTGATACTTCTGTTTTTATATCAGTTTTAATAATGTGCAATGATGGAGCGCTGGCTTTTAGTCTTACGCCAAATCGGTTACCCTGTTTGACTATTTCTGGCTCATCCAGTATCAGTTCATCCAGTTGAGGTGCGACTACACCATAGCCGCTGATTTTAGCATCTTCCAGTGCAATTGCTATCTTGTCATATTCCTTTTTGGCTTTAGACAAATCTTTTAACAATGAAATCAGATTAGAATCATCATTAATTGCAAAACCGGAAACTTCACTTAAAACTTTATAATATACATCGGAATTAGTAAGAAGTTCAATATCAGCAATTCCACTTCCCATATCAATTCTTTGTATTTCAACATCTTTGACATAATCAAGATTTTTAAAAAGACTAACAAAGCTCTTAACATCTTTTAATTTATTAAGAGTAAACAATGAAGCCTTAATTATATCTATCATTCCTTTTTTAATCCAGTGATTATCTTCTAACGCCTCAATCCATTTAGGAAGATTAATTTTAACTTCTTTAACCGGAAATTCATATAACAATTTTTCAATTATATTGTTAATGTCTTCTGTTGTCATATTCAGCACATCCATAGCTATTACAGGAGATTGGTATTTTTCTTGTAAAACAGCTCTTAGGTTTTCAGTCTCTCTATCCTGTGGCCTTGTTGAATTTAATATTATTATAAATGGTTTGTTTATCTCCTTTAATTCCCTGACTACTCTTTCTTCTGCTTCAATATAATTTTCACGAGGTATTTCCGTAATTGTACCATCTGCTGTTATAAGTAATCCAATAGTAGAATGGTCTTTTATAACCTTGCGTGTCCCAAATTCCGCAGCTTGTTCAAATGGTACAGGTTTGTCAGACCATGGTGTCATTACCAACCTTTGTTTTTCCCCTTCTAAATACCCCAGTGCCCCTTTAACAAGATAACCAACACAATCTATTAATCTAATTTTCATCTGTACATTATCATTCAAATTAATAATTACAGCTTCATTAGGAACGAATTTAGGTTCTGTTGTAGTTATAGTTTTACCATTTCCGCTTTGAGGGAGTTCGTCTTTTGTACGTTCTTTTCTGTAATTATTATCGATATTTGGTACAACCAATAACTCCATAAATCTTTTAATAAATGTGGACTTACCTGTTCTTACAGGTCCTACAACGCCAATATAGATGTCTCCATTTGTTCTTTCTACTATATCCTGGTATATATTAATATAATCCAAAATCCCATCCCCCTTTATAATATACTTGGACATTACAATAGACATTATATATATATGAATCCATAAAAATTTTATAACCAAATAAAAAGGACCTTGAATGGTCCAAACTTATTTCCTGGGAAATTATTCCATTTATTCACGTTCCTTTATATTTATTTTAATTGGATTGCCCAAAAATCCAAATGAGTTTCTGAGTTGATTTTCAATATATCTTTCATATGAAAAATGAAAAAGATCTTTATCATTTACAAACAACACAAAAAAAGGTGGTTTTATTCCGGTCTGAGTCATGTAAAATATCTTCAGTCTTTTACCTTTATCTGAAGGTGGTGGATTTAAAGCAATAAACTCATTTAAAACATCATTCAGAAGACCAGTTTTTATCCTTAAGATTGAATTGTTATAAACCTCCTTAATCATATTTATCAGCTTATTCACCCTGAGTCCTGTTGCTGCCGATACAAAAATTATTGGTACAAAATCTATAAAGCTCAATTTATATCTGATGTCTTTTTCATACTGCAGCATTGTTTTATCGTTTTTTTCTATTAAGTCCCATTTATTGACGACAATAATTATTCCTTTCCCCTCTTCCATTGCATAACCAGCTATTTTTGTATCCTGTTCAGTGACACCTTCTGTTGGATCTATTAAAAGCAGCGTTACATCTGACCTTTTTATGGCATTTAATGACCTGATGACTGAATATCTTTCCACATCTTCTTTAATCTGACTCTTTTTACGCAGACCTGCAGTATCAATGAATATAAATTCATCTTCACCAATTTTTACACGGGTATCAATAGCATCTCTTGTTGTACCTGGTATGTTACTTACAATTGACCTTTCTTCACCTATAATCTTATTATATAAACTGGATTTACCTACATTTGGCCTACCAGCAATAGCAATACGAACTACTTCATCTTTATCTTCGCCTGATTCTTGATTATTTGCAAATAGATGAATTACTTTATCCAGCAGGTCACCAATGCCCATTTTATTTGCAGCTGATACTGGCATTGGTTCGCCCATGCCCAGTTCATAAAATTCAAGTATGTTCATTGAATATTTATTAAAATCATCAATTTTATTGCATACCAATATTATAGGTTTATTGGACTTTCTCAAAAAATCGGCAATATTTCTATCGTCTTCATTTATTCCTTCTTTACCATCTACAACAAATAAAATAACATCCGCAGTTTCAATAGCAATTTCTGATTGTCTTTTTATAAGCTGATAAAAACTGTCTTTATCGTCCATTTGAATGCCGCCAGTATCAACGATATCAAAACTTATACCTGACCATTCTGCCTCAGAATATATTCTGTCTCTTGTAACGCCCGGAACGTCATCCACAATAGATATCCTTTTCTCTACTATGACATTGAACAGCGTAGATTTACCTACATTGGGTCTTCCAACAATAGCAACAAGTGGTTTAATCATAGTTATCAGTTCCTACCTCCCTTATGGTTTTTATAAATAGTTTCCCATTTACCTCGCATTTTACTATTCTTTTATTTAGTTTTCCCTGTAATTCATTTAGTGTAATACCATCAAGAAATATATCCTCATTCGTTTTTAGCATAGATGATGGAATTATTACAACATCATTATCAACTATATCTTCTAATTGTTCCATAATGTC
>JASEJQ010000063.1 GCA_030016635.1 Thermoanaerobacteraceae bacterium
ACCCAGAATGAAAAAACACTGCATGCTGATTTATTATTAGCCGGTATTACCCAGTTAATCACGGTTGTTGTTGCTGACCGTATTCATAAACATGAATACATTCGCAGCCTGAAACCACTTATTGCATAAACCATATTACATAGAAACTCATTGCATTTCCATATGCCTATATCCAATGGGTTTATTTCCTGTGCCCATTTTTTCTGCCTACATATATTAAGTCAAACTTCCCCTCCATTTTGAGCTTAAAAAGTCAAGTTCTGTTGTTTTTAGACATTTTCAGGCTCATCTGAATTTTTTGACCTACCTCATTTCGCAATTACTTATAATTATACAATATAATCAAAATAAAAGCAGCCGTGAATTTAAAAAGCCGGGGTAACCCCGGCATTGAATCAAAAACTTATCACTTTTAATATATTTCCCTTATTATCAAGGAACCTAATTGTATTTACTTTTCCAGAGGGTTTTATAACCTTTATGTCACATGGATATGTTATTGCCTGCGTAACCATATCACCTGGTTTCGGTGAACGTTCCATTACAAACACGTCTATATTGCCTTCTTCAGAATTCCTTGCGCTATATATGTTTATGCTGTAGCCACCTGTAGACTTTTCCCCTGCTGCTGCCAGGAGATAATAGGTACTGCCTATTTTTACTGCCTTATAACCTCCACCTTCTCTAATGTCTTCCAATTCTCCCGCTACATCATCGGGAACATCCTCCAAGTCCACCGCCTCCAATTCTATTTCTTTGCCGGGGAGAATTTCTCTTTCCTCATTCAACCCTGCAAAAACAATCTGTGAATCAAATACTGTGAGATAAACATATTCCCCGGTTTTGATATCTTCTATATCATTGTATTCTATACCATTGAAGAATGGTGCATCTTCTCTGTAGGTGAGCTTAACTTCTCTATTCCCATCGTACGCACTCTCTGTTGGTCTCTCCAGATTAGAAATCTTTAACGATAATGTATTATCATGTTTATCTATATCTATAACTGTTCCGTTTAAATAATTATATTTGCTATAAATATCCGGGCTTTTTGGAGGCAGTGGTATGATATTGCCCAGCCTTGAAATAAGCCTGTCAATAATAACACCAATTTCTGCTCTTATTACTGGTTTTTCGGGCATAAACTTTCCATTGCTGCCCTTTAATATGTCCTCTAAATACGATATATACACATATGGAATATCACTTTTATCAATGTCATTAATATCTCCAAATACATCAGCAAGGTCATACTCGCCATCAACATAATCCTCAAGTCCCAGGGCTCTGACTACAAGTCTGGCAATCTCTACTTTTTTTATGGGTGTTTTGAAATTGATCGTTTTTATTTCATCCAGTGTTATTAGCCCATTTTCATAGGCCGTAACAACATAACCAATAAAGCTTTGATCTATTTTCAAGTTTTTCAATTCAGCAGGTATTTCTTTCACACTCAGTGCATCGTCCTCCAACCCCAAAGCCCTTATAAGCATTATAATGGTTTCTTCCCATGTTACAGGCTTTTGAGGATTAAATAAGCCATTGCCAACGCCTTTTAGTATACCTTTCTCGTACATTCTGTTTACCGATTCCTCTGCCCATTCATAACCCTTCATGTCTTTGAAAGGCTTTTCCTTTGGTGCAGCATATGCAGGCATAATCATCACAGTAATAATGAGCATGGTAACAATCGTTATTGATAGTGTCCTCCTCATACTTAACCCACCTTTAATTATTTTTGTTTTATTATAGCAGGAAAAGATTACAATCAGGTTACAGAAGTGTTAAAAATTATTTAAAAATAGCCACCAATGTTCGGTGGCTATTTTCCACAGTTTAATTCTGTTTATTTAAAATCTTGTCAGCTATCCTTGATGCAAACTCGTCTATTTTATTCAGATCCTCCTGTGATGGTGAAAAATTGACCTTGATGCCAGGCTCAACTACATCCATCTTACGCGATTTTAACATATCCTCCATAATCTTAAGTGCCTCACCACTCCAGCCAAAAGATCCAAAAGCTGCTCCCACTTTTCCTTTGGCCTTTATTGGGTTCATGTTGACGAGGACATTCCAGATTGGTTCTACCACATCAGCAGCTATAGTGGGAGAACCTACTACTATACCTGCAGATTCCTGCAGATTTCTGTCTATTACCTCTTTAGAGACATCGGCTGCGTCGACTGTGTGTGCATTGAGCCCTTTTTCCCTGAGGATACAGGCTATCCTCTCTGCGGTTTTTTTCGTATTTCCATATGCAGAAACATAGTATACAGTTACCTTATTACTGTCATATTTGGGTTCTTGTGCCCATTTTTCATATAAAGCTATTGTGTCAAACGGGTCCTCTCTGAGAATAGGTCCGTGACCCGGACAAATCATATCAAAATTCAGGTTGAGATTTCTCAATTTATTCACAGCCTCAAGGACCTTAGGTTTAAACGGACTTATTATCGAGTTGAAGTAGACCCATAAGGCCTCTGTAAAATCCCCCACCTCATCGTTGAATATCCTATCGCCTTCAGGACAATAATGACATCCAAAGGCATCACATGTAAACAGGATTTTGTCGTGTTCATCATAGGTAATCATAGTATCTGGCCAGTGTAAAAACGGAGTATATATAAACCTCAATTTTCTATCACCTAAGTCAAGCTCACTGCCGTCCATGGCTGCTATTGATGGAAAATCCCTGTTTAAAATTGCCTTCATATTGGCAAGTGCAGCCCTGGTAGCAACCACCTTTGCATTTGGCGCCATCTCTAATAGCTTTCCTGTAGCCCAGGAATGGTCAGGTTCAGAATGATCTAAAACTATATACTCAATCTTTGATGGGTCAATCAACGTCTTTAAATTTGTAAGGAATTCCTCATGAAAGCCCTCCTTAGAAGTTTCTACAACAGTGGGCTTCTCTGCCATGATTAAGTATGAATTATAGGTAGTGCCCCATGGGGTATCAAACACAATATCAAACTTCCGCAGGTTGGGGTCCTTAACACCTATGGAATATATATCTTCTTTTACTTTTCTTATGGCCATTGGTATCCTCCTCCTTAAGTATTTTGAACAATCATAAATTATTTTTAATGATATCGTACACCTCTGGATTATACTTTTTCAAATTTACTGGCCCAGACCCATTGGTTACTGCAAGGACAGTGTATCCTTCTGCCAGCAAGTCCTCTTCTCCAGCCCTGTATATCTCATAATCAAACCTGATCCTCACACCGGTAAAATCGCTAACCCGGGTTTTTATTATTATTACATCATCATAAAAAATAGAATGATGATATTTGCAGTATGATTCCACTACCGGCAAGATTATGCCAATATCTTCCAGTTTTTTATAGGGTATCCCCAAGTTTCGTAGCCAATCGGTCCTGCCAACCTCAAAGTAGACATAGTAGTTGGAGTAATATACAACTCCCATCTGGTCAGTCTCCTCATATCTGACCCTTATTCTGCTTTCACTTACAAACAAGGTATCATCTCCTGTGTATATAATAACTAATTATTAAAGGAAAATCAATATTACCAGCCATTTCAATTAAAGATCAGTGAAAAACTTTCTTAATTTATCCAAGCCATCTTTTTGGGCATTGGCCGCTGTTATGTTTTCATTCTTAACATCCAGAAGCTCTGTGCGCACTATTTCGATATTTCTCGGAGCAACAATGCCTATGCTGACCTTATCTTCTTCCACATCCATTATGGATATTTCTATGTTATCCCCTATTTTTATGCTCTGACCTTTCTTTCTGGTAAGTACAAGCATATTATTTAATCTCCTTCACTATTTCAATACCGTTGGTATGGAGGTGGTATAAAAACAGGGGATTGATGAGGTCAGCTTTATGCTCCTCGGAGTCAAATGTATCTACACAGTTAGCTGGAATAATTATGTCTACAGGGGTATCACTGCTGTTTAAAAACATTTTTAAAGTCATAGCTGTCTGATATATGCACAGGTCCGTGCAGTTGCCTGCTATTATGAAACATTTTGTCCCTTTTTTAATAAGTTCTTGAACATATATATTAAAATCGGGATTGGTAAAAGCATTGAGTGAGTTCTTGGTAAAAATTTTAGTATTCTGAGAAAAGCCTTTCAGACTGTCCACTATTGCAGATTCCTGAGTGCCTGCCATAGCATGGGGAGGAAACTCCTTAAACTCCATGGACTTTTCATGGTGAGAGTCATTCAAAAACGCTATATCCTTTACTCCTTCTGATACAAGTCTTTTAGTCAGCGTAAATATCGGTTTCTCCAGGTTATACACCCGTGGACTGGAAAGAGGTCCTATTCTGCAAAATCCATTTATCATATCGATTATAAAGAAGGAAATGGCTGATGGTGCTAGATATCTTTTTTTCAGTTCGTTGAATTCCACAGGTTTTAACTCATTGACAAACCGGTATACCAGACGTATAAAGCCTTCGCAGTCTTTGTAATAGTCTTTTTCTATGCTATAATTTTTGAGGTCTTCTTTGAGATAATGCCTGATTTCAAAGTCATTGTCATCAAGGACTATCTGCGATGCTGTATTCTTACTTCTGTTCACCACAATTGGGGCCTTGAGGTTACAGGAGATTTCTTCGATATTATCGGGTATGACGACAATATTGTATATCTGTACCCAGGCAGGGTCATCTATACCCAGTCTTTTCATTTCACTAAGCGGTATCTGTGGTCTGTACCATGAAATGACATCCGTGCCATTAATTATAACAAAAGCCAGGCCGGGGTTCTCCACAGACTGCAGCCACATAAAAGGCTCACTGCCCTCTTTACCGACAAATATGTATTTTTTCAATCCCTCAAAACCCAGGATTTCATTTTGAAAATATATTACCTCATTTTCATCGTATTCAATCGGGCCGAAATTGCTTGTCTCTATAAGCATAAAATGGCCTCCTTATAAATAAAATTCTAATGTTATTTTATCATCATAAATGGAAAATGTGAACAAATAAAAAAAGGACATGGTTTAGATGCCCTTTTAATCCTATCTCAGAAAATCCACAAGAGATGGCTGAATAATCGTCGCCCCCACATTAAGTGCAGCAGTATATACATTTTCTGCGTTGGTAAGGTCCATAATTACCTTTGCAATGTCAGCATCCTCTGCTTTAGATAGGAGATTGGTAAAATTTATCTGGTCATCAGATAGTCTGTTTTTTGTAAGCTCTACCCTGTTCATACGGGCACCTACATCAGCCCTTATTGAAAGTATATTGTTTATGTTATTATCCAGATCTCCTATGTATGAGGAAATCGCATTTGTATCACCAGCATCTAATTTATCTACTATATCATCCATGAGTTTGAAAATATTACTGCTTGTAGTTGTGTCTCCAAATATCTGTTTCCCTGTTATATTTATAGGTATCTGGTCGTCCACTCCCACGTTGAACTTAATCTCCCATGGATTGCCAGGGATAGTCCCGTTATCAGAGCCGTTGTAGTCTACCCCCCCATAGGTGTTTAATGGATTTAGTGTATAGACCTCAGAGGTTGTATTCATGCCTCCAAATATATACCTATCAGAGTATCTGGTGTTACCTATATTGACAAGCTGCTGTTTTAACTGGACCATTTCGCTGGCTATAGCCTGGGTATCCGATGGGCTGTTTGTACCATTGGCCCCTTGTATGGTAATCTCCCTAACCCTGTTTAATATATCAGTGATGTTTTTAAGCGATGTGTCTGTAAGCTCAAGCCAAGAGTTTGCATCGGAGATATTCTTTTGATACTGGTCTATTGAGGATACATCCTTTTTTAGTTTCATGACAGTCACAGTGCCTACAGGGTCATCAGAAGGGTACTGGATGAGCTTGCCGGAGGCAAGGATGCGTTGAAACTTATCCATGCGTTCAGTATTCTTATTAAAGTTTATGAGGAAATTGTTTATCATCATATTATTGGTTACGCGCATTCTACCTACCTCCCTACTATACCCATCTTATTGACTATGGTATCTATCATCTCATCTATGGCTGTTATCATCCTTGCAGCTGCATTGTACGAGTGCTGAAACTTCACCATGTTGGTCATCTCCTCATCCAGCGACACACCTGATATCGACTGCCTGTTATTATCTATCTGCTGGGTAAGGACGCTCTGGTTTGTCGTCATCCTCTCGGCCTGCTGCGTGTCCACCCCGAGATTGGATACCAGAGAGCGAGTGAAGTCTTCAAAACTGCCTTCACTAAATATACTGGTATTTGACCTGAGAGCAATCATCTCTAAGGCCTTGGAGTTATCTCCCGGCAGCCCAGATGCTGAAGCTGCAGCTATATTGTTAAGGTTATTCTTAATATCATCAGAGATATCCATATCAACAGCCCCGGTGCCTTCAAAGAAGAGGTGGTCCGTTCCGGCAGTGCCCAAACCATATCCTGCTGTATGAATTGCATTTACTTCATCAATGAATTCTTTGGCAAACTTATTCCATTCATCAATGTAATACTTTACACCCTTATACTCAGGGTCTCCGCTGCCGTCCCTTGCGTCCAGCATTCCCTTAAGCATTCCAGACTTTATATTCACTGCAGTGCCTGTATCTTTCCACACGGGATGGACCATGTTCATATCTAATGGGTCAGCCTTAGCCTCTATCTCATAATAGCTGGTGTGATCTACAAGGGCCTGGCCTCCTATGTCCACCCTCATCCTGCCCTTGCTATCCTCATAACTATTGATATTTACCAGGTTGGAAAGCTTGTCCAATAGAAGGTTTCTTTCATCCCTGAGGTCATTGGCCTTATCTCCATTTAACTCAAACTTATATATCTGATTGTTGAGCTCTGCTATCCTCTTAGCATATGAGTTTATCTCACCTATGCGGGTGACTATATTCTGGTTTATTTCCTCTCTCTTATCCACCAGTTTGGTATATGTAGTCCTTATAGTCTGGACCACAGCTACTCCCCTTTCCCTCACCAGCGCCCTGGTGGAGAGACTTTCAGGATTTTTGGAGAGTTCCTCCCATGCATCAAAGAACTGCCCTATCACAGTGGCTATACCGGAGTCCGATGGTTCATTGAAAATGGCTTCCAGGCTGTTTAAGACCTGTGCCTTGGCATCCCATTCCCCATACACCGAATTTTCTATTCTATACTGCACATCCAAAAATACATCTCTTATCTGATTAATACCGGTAACATCCACACCTGCACCTATCTTTCCCTGTCCATACATATCATTCATCCCCAACATTGTTGGTGGTGCTTTTGCGGAAAGCTCTACCCTCTGTCTGGTATATCCCGGGGTATTGGCATTAGCTACATTATTAGATATTACGTCCAGAGCCTTCTGTGCTGCAAAAAGCCCTGATTTGGCTATCTCAAAACCGTAAAAAATTGATGACATTATGAGCACCTCACTGCTTAGATTTTCTCGTCAAACAACGCAGATGACTTTTTGTATGTCCCCTTATTATCATAGGTGGCCTTGTCCGAGGTAATGGCATCACCGATAAGGTTTATGGAAAATTCTATATACTCTAAGGCTTGTTCAATTAAAGCCTGATTATGTTCATTTACTTCAGCCACATCCTGGAGGAGTTTTTTGAACCTTTCCTGAAATTCCACGAATTTTCCTTTTTCATCATCTGCACTGTTTTCAATTGCATCATGGACATCTTCCATACCGGTCATTGAGTAATTTTTAAGCCATTTTTCCCTTTCATCTTCAAGTTTGGAAACCGCTGCAATACATGCTTGCTCTGCATTTACTATCTCATCCAGTTCATTAACCTTGCCTTTTATCAGTACTTCTTTTTTCTTAAGCCCCAGCTCATATAAATTCTTGTATACCTGAAATTCTCTTTCAAGTATTGACAGCAGTTCATGCATATTCATTGGGCCCCACCCCTTTTTATCTTCATCGAAAGTAAAATATCTTCTATCATTTTTTCTGCAACCTTTTCTGTGGGCACATTATATGCACCTTCTTTTAAACTGGTTTTTATCTCCTCTATCCTGGGGTCGGATGGCAATTTCACATTTTTGGCTTCTTCCATATTCTTGTAAAAATCTCCAACCTCCAGTTTATCAGAACCGCTTTCAGGTTTTTCTGGCCTGGCCTTTGTACTGCTGTATGCACTCAACACCTGTCTTAAGTTTACCCCATCAACCTTCATAATTACCACCCCACCCTTATTTGTCCTACTATATAAGTATATCGGCAAATTTATTATTTATTTAAGTCCTTTTTTTATGCGATCAGATATATGAAATTTTCCCTCTGCATATTTATTTTGTTCATCTGCGGATAGGCCTTCAAACTGATTTCTGATAATTTTAAGGCATTCTTCACAAAATCTGCCTGAATTAATAGGCCTCCCACACCTTTCACAGGTGAGGGTAATGCCGGTATTATCAGATGAAATTTCCAGTTTCCCCTGCTTTAAAAAATTCAATATCTTTTCCGGGGCAACCCCTGTGGCTTCAGAAATCTCAAAAACTGATGCTTTAGGGTACTGATAAAGAAAATCTTTGACCTTTTTGAAGTCTTCCTCATCCTCCCGTATGCAGTCAGGGCACAGGTCAATCCCATTATAGACAAACAGCTTCCCACACCTTTTGCAATTTTTAAGTTTCATAATAGCACCTCGCTATCTACCGGTGGCAAGAGTAGCAGAATATACCCTCTTTACACCATTATCCAGGAGAACTCTAGAGCATTCATCCATAGTTGATCCTGTAGTTAATATATCGTCAATTAATAAAATTATTTTAGAGTCAACTGCCAATCTATTCTTTACAGAAAAGGCACCGCAGACATTCTCTCTGCGTCTATCCTTTTTAAGCCCGGTCTGGCTATTAGTATATATATCCCTTACCAGGACATCATTAAGTACAGGTATGTCCAGTATCTTACTTATATGCCTGGCAAGCAGGAATGACTGATTATAGCCTCTCTCTTCTTCCTTTTCAGGGTGTAGGGGCACAGGGATAATGAAGTCTACTGGAAAATTTGCTTTTTTTATCTTTTCTGCCATAAATTCTGCAAATGGCCTGGCCAGATGTCTATCCTTATGATACTTAAACCTGTATACCATAGTGCTAAATTCACTGGTATATTTGAATACGCTTATATTTTTATAAAAGTAGTGCATACTATTAGTGCATTCATCGCACATCTCAGATCCATCGATAAGTTCACACCCGCATACAGAACATGTATTGCCTTCTATAAAGGGTAGCTTTTTACAGCAATCCTCGCAGAAATAGCCCTCCTCCAGAGGCTTGCCGCACAAAGCACAATGATGTGGGAAAATAAGTGAACTGATATTTTTAACAAAATAGTTTAAATAAGATAGTCTTTCAGTCTTTGCAGTCTCCATTTTAGTCCTGAATACCTCTCTTCAATTCTGTTATTTTTTATCATCATATACATTCGCTGCTCATCGCCAATAAGCACAACCCGCTCTTTCGCCCTGGTAATTGCAGTATATAAAAGATTTCTTGTCATCAGCATAGGAGCGCCATAACTCATCGGCATCACCACAGTGTTAAATTCCGAGCCCTGACTTTTATGAACAGTTATGGCATAAGCTAAAGCCAGCTCTTCCAAGTCAGAAATATCATATATGGTTTTTCTTCCGTCATAATCAACAGTGATTGTGTTGCTTTCTATGTCTATGCTTCTGATAATCCCTATATCTCCATTATATACACCCATTCCGGATTCATCGATGCTTTCCCACTCTTTGTTGTAGTCATTTCTTATCTGCATCACCCTGTCCCCTTCTCTGAATGTCCTGTCTTTCAATTTTATCTCTTTTTTCACTTGAGAGGGAGGATTTATGAGTTCCTGTAATACAGCATTAAGGTTATGTGTACCCAGTGTACCTTTCTTCATAGGTGAAAGTACCTGTATGTCTGCGGGGCTTAGATTGTAGGCTTCTGGTAATCTCCTCATTACCACATCTTTTATAAGTTCAAGTATTCTGGCCTGCTCCTTCTCTCTTATGAAGTAAAAATCGCTGCTGGAGTTATCCAGAAAAGGATAAAGACCCTGATTTATCCTGTGGGCATTTACTATGATATTGCTAAGGCTTGCCTGCCTGAATATCTGATTTAACCTTACAACTTCAAATAAACCGCTGTCTATTATATCCCGTAGGACATTGCCAGCACCTACGGAAGGCAGCTGGTCTACATCGCCCGCTATTACAAGCCTCGTCCCAGGATTTATAGCCCTTAGCAGATTATTCATCAATATTATATCAATCATTGATGCCTCGTCAATGATTATGGCATCACATTCTAATCTCTGCTCCTCATCCCTTTTGAATTCAATGCCGTTGTATTCTAATAGTCTGTGTATAGTTTTGGCCTCTATCCCGGTGGCCTCGCTCATCCTCTTTGCTGCCCTGCCTGTCGGTGCAGCAAGGTATGTTTTAATCCCGTTCTTTTCAAACATGGATATTATGCCTTTTAATGTGGTTGTCTTCCCGGTGCCTGGCCCTCCTGTAAGTATAAGTATACCTTTTCCCAGTGCCGAACATATGGCCCTCTTCTGTTCTTCAGCAAAAGCAAGGCCCATATTCTCCTGAATTTCTTCGAGGTCCTCATCAATGAGTGAGTTTAGCTCCTTAAACTCCACAGAGGAAAGTTCCATAAGCCTTTTTACCACGTTATTTTCTGCTGTATAAAAGGGTTTTAGATATACAGCCCTCACCCCGTCTATGTTATCCATTGCCAGATAGTTGTTTATTGTAAGTGAGGCTATTGCCTCTTTTATTCTGTCCTCATCAGTGTTTAAAAGCCTTGCAGCATACTCAAGCAATATCTCTTCCGGGAGATAGGTATCACCATTATTTGCTGCTTCTTGAAGGCAATAATATGTACCTGCCTCTATCCTTTCCTTCGAGTCACTGGCAAATCCCATATTTAAGGCCATTTTATCTGCTGTTGCAAATCCTATACCATATACCTTGTAAGTGAGGTCATAGGGGTTTGCCTTAACCCTTGCGGTAGTCTCAAGACCATAGGTCTTATATATCCTCATGGCCTGGCCCGGCGTAACGCCAAGCCCCTGGAGAAATATCATAACCTCTCTTATGCCTTTTTGGGATAAATACGACTCGGTTATTACCCTGGCCCTGGTCTCGCCAATTCCCTCTATCTCAATCAGTCTTTCGGGGTGGTTATCCAGTACATCCAGGGTATCCTCTCCAAAATGTTCAACTATCCTGTGGGCTGTGACCTCTTTAATACCCTTTATCATCCCGGAGGCCAGGTATTTCTCTATAGCATCAAGGGTAGACGGCTTTTCAACCTCACACCATTCAATATTAAACTGTTCACCGTATACCGGGTGAACCTTCCACCTGCCCTTAAGCCTGACATTGTCACCCACTGATATATATGAAAGCGTACCTGTGCAGGTAATCAGGACCTCCCCGGCATCTATATCAAATACTGTAAAACCGCTCTCTTCACTTTTAAATCTTATGTCCTCTACAACACCCTCAAGCTCATCCATACGATTCACCATCCTGACCTTAAGTATACATGAAATGAATGCTTAAGGCAATAAAGAAAGCCCCCTTCCGGAGCTTAAACAATGTATTATTCCCACTCTGTGTTTAAGGCTTTTTCTTTATTTTCTACCATTGATTTTACTGCATTCCATGCCATTATTATTTTTATTTTCATTAAAAAATTATGGTTTCAAATAATTTTAGTACGTTTTTAGTACGGTTATTTTCATTCATTGTTTGTATTTTTTATAGTGTCAATAATATCATTTTATGACTTTGCTTAAATCCATTTTAGCATATATAACCCTGTGAATCTCAACAACCTGTTCTTTGACCACATAGAACACTAAATAGTTTTTTACAGGTAATACTCTATATTCATTTTCAAGGGATTTTTCAGGATAATATACCC
>JASEJQ010000064.1 GCA_030016635.1 Thermoanaerobacteraceae bacterium
GAAGAGATCTCAACCTTCGGGTTATCCTTTAAAATTTAATGATAGAAAGATAACAAATAAAAAAATTAAATTTTTAAAATACCTTTATCGTTTTCTCCCTAAAAATCCCTTGTTTAAAAAAATATTATATAAGTTAAGAAGTATAATTTTAATTCAAATTTCAGAAGGAAATAAATGAATTAAAACATAGATTTTTTATTGAAAAAATTTTTATATCATTAAAGTTTGAAATTAAAACTTGTATAACTTTAAGAGTATAATAGAGATATGTTGGTTTTCAAAATTTAATTTATATAATATAATAGCTACATTATTTACAAAATGAGGTGTTAATATGAAAATATTAGTAACAGGAGGAGCAGGTTTCATAGGAAGTAATTTTATCAAGTATATGCTTTCGAAGTATAAAGGTTACAAAATTATAAACCTTGATAAACTTACATACGCAGGTAATCTTGAGAATTTGAAAGATGTAGAAGATAACCCAAATTACACTTTTATCAAGGGAGATATATGTGACAAAGAACTTGTAGAAGAAATATTTTCGCAAGATATTGATTATGTAGTTAATTTTGCGGCAGAATCTCATGTAGACAGAAGTATTATAGATCCTGAAATATTTGTAAAAACTAATGTTCTTGGGACAGTAACTTTACTTAATGCAGCAAAAAAAGCATGGGACGAAGGAGATAGTTTTAAAGAGGGTAAAAAATTTCTTCAAGTATCAACAGATGAAGTTTATGGCTCTTTAGGTGAGACAGGCTATTTTACAGAAACTACACCTCTTGACCCTCATAGTCCGTATTCATCAAGTAAAGCAGCGGCAGATTTAATAGTTAAGGCGTACTATGATACATATAGGATGTCTGTAAATATAACAAGATGCTCAAATAACTATGGTCCATATCAATTTCCTGAAAAATTGATTCCACTTATGATAAATAACTGCCTTAATAAAAAACCTCTTCCGGTATATGGCGACGGATTAAACGTAAGGGACTGGCTTTATGTAGAAGACCATTGTAAAGCAATAGATTTAGTCCTTCATAAAGGAAGGGCAGGAGAAGTATATAATATTGGCGGTCATAATGAGAGGACAAATATAGAGATAGTAAAATTAATTATTTCATATATTCACGACAATATAGATTCAAGTGTAGATGAGAGTTTAATTAGATATGTAGAAGATAGAAAAGGACATGACAGGAGATACGCTATTGATGCGACAAAAATTAAGGAAGAATTAGGATGGTATCCTGAAACTAAATTTGAAGATGGCATCAAAAAAACGATAGAATGGTATCTTCAAAACAGAGAATGGATGGATAGTGCTACATCAGGGGAATATCAAAAATACTATGAAAGAATGTATTCAAATAGATAAGGGGGAAGACCATGAAAGGTATAATATTAGCAGGCGGATCGGGGACAAGACTCTACCCTATAACAAAGGCTATTTCAAAGCAGATAATACCCATATATGATAAGCCTATGATATATTATCCATTATCAGTCCTCATGCTTGCAGGCATAAGGGACATATTAATCATATCTACCCCAAGGGATATAAGTACTTTTCAGGAACTATTTGGCGATGGCAGTCAACTTGGTCTTCATTTTGAATATGCAGTACAGGAGGTACCAAGGGGCCTTGCTGAGGCCTTTATAATCGGAGAGAAATTCATTGGTTCTGATAAAGTGGCACTTGTGTTAGGTGATAATATTTTCTTTGGTTATGGCTTTACGGAAAGACTTGAAAAGGCTGCGAGCAGAAAAGAAGGTGCCACCATATTTGGGTATCACGTAAGCAACCCAAGTGATTTTGGAGTGGTTGAGTTTGATGAAAATTTCAATGTAATTTCAATAGAAGAAAAGCCAAAACATCCCAAATCCAATTATGCCGTACCGGGGCTATATTTTTATGATAATGATGTAATTGAAATAGCCAAAAATATTAAGCCATCAAAAAGGGGGGAGCTGGAGATAACAGACGTAAATAATGAATACCTGCATAGAGGAAAGCTTAAGGTTGAGCTGCTTGGCAGGGGCATGGCATGGCTGGATACAGGTACACCTGCAGGGCTTTTAAATGCATCTAATTTTGTAGAAGCAGTCCAGACAAGACAGGGACTCTATGTTGCATGTATTGAAGAGATTGCGTATAGAAAAGGATATATCGATAAAGATCAATTACTTAGGCTCGCAGAGCCGCTGAAGAAAGTAGATTATGGGAAATACCTTTTAAATTTAATAGATGGAGATGATGAAACAATTAAAGAGGTAGCTGTAACAAATTATATGTTTTAAGAGGTGCTGATAAATTGAAGCTGCTTATAACGGGAGCGAAAGGACAACTTGGCTTGCAGATAAAATCCATCATTGAGAGAGGCAAAAGTGAGCTTGGTGAAATAGATAACAGATATAATTATGCTGAAATTAAATATGTTGCTCATAATGAGCTTGATATTACGATCTTAAGTGAAGTTTTGAATTACATAGAAGAATATAGACCAAACATTATTATAAACTGTGCAGCCTATACTAATGTAGATAAATGTGAGAACGATATAGATAACGCATTCAAAGTGAATGCTATAGGTCCAAGAAATCTTGCTATTGCAGCACAAAGAGTGCGTGCAAAATTACTTCATGTATCTACAGATTATGTATTTAGTGGGGAAGGTAATACACCTTTTAGAGAATATGATATACCACAGCCTGTAAGCATATATGGGAAGACCAAGTTACTAGGCGAACAATATGTAATGAAAAACTGCAATAAATATTTTGTTGTAAGGACAGCATGGCTTTATGGCAAGTATGGAAAAAACTTTGTGTATACAATAATTAATGCAGCAAAAGAAAAAGGACAGCTTGAGGTAGTTGATGATCAGAGGGGTAATCCAACCAATGCAGAGGATCTTGCACATCATATATTAAAGCTTGTATTGACGGATGAATATGGCATATATCACTGCACAGGAAATGGAGAATGTAGCTGGTATGATTTCGCATGTAAGATTGTAGAGTTTGCAGGTATAAAATGTACTATTGTACCTATAACATCTGATAAGATAAATAGAGCAGCCAAAAGGCCTGTTTATTCATCCCTTGACAATATGATGCTGAGATGCACCATCGGTGACGAAATGAGACATTGGGAAGATGCTTTAAAAGCTTTTATTAATGATTTAAATAAGCAGGAGTGATGATATGGGCAGATTTAAATTTATAGAGACAGAAATAGAGGGTGTATATATAATAGAGACAGGAATTTTTGAAGACAACAGAGGATATTTTATGGAGTCATATAATTATAATGATTTTAGAGCTGCAGGGCTTGATATGGTATTTGTACAAGACAATCAGTCAAAATCAAAAAAAGGTGTCTTACGAGGGCTGCATTTTCAAAAAAAACATCCTCAAGGGAAGCTTGTAAGGGTTATAAAAGGTGAAGTTTTTGATGTAGCAGTTGACATACGTAAAGGCTCTAAGACATTTGGGAAATGGGTTGGTGTTATTTTATCCGAGGAAAATAAAAAACAATTTTATATCCCTGAAGGATTTGCTCATGGTTTTTTAGTTTTGTCAGATGAAGCGGAGTTTTTTTACAAATGCACAGATTTTTATTATCCTGATGATGAAGGCGGGATAATATGGGATGATCCTGATATAAACATTAAATGGCCGTTAGATAAAGTGAGTGGAGAGATCATTTTATCTGAAAAAGATAAAAAATGGCTTGGATTGAGAAGCTTCAACTAATAAAGAGAAATTGATGGTCTGGAGACTGTAAAATGATTTTAACAAATGATAAGGGGGGCTAAGGATGAGTATATCTTTTATATCTCTATTGTTTGATATAATTTCAATTATATTATCCTTTATTTTATCTCTGTATTTAAGATTTGATTTAAGGCTCAATCTGATAGATAGAGAATGGTATATTGCTACATTGGTTATAATTCTCACACTGGATATTCTTATCCTTTATTTTAAAGGTATGTATGACAATAAACTTATGAGCTTTTTTAATAAGTGTGGGATTATACTTGATGGGATAGTCTATTCTACATTTGTGTATATAATGTTTTCCTATCTCATAAAAAATACATATTTTTCAAGGCTTACGTTATTCTATTTTGTGGTTTTTTCAATAGTATTCCAAATGCTGGATAAAGTCATAGTATCTTATATACAGACGAGCAGATATAAGACAGGGAAAGATTTAAGCAATGTATTAATGGTGGGAAAGCCTGACGAAAAGATATTGGGTATACTTCATAGATTATCGGATAATAAAGAAGTTGGGATAAATATTATTGGATATATATCTAATGAAAGCGGGGCGGTAAACGGTTATGATAAAATCGGCGATATGTTAGATGCAGAAAGCATCATAAAAAAGCATAATATTAAAGCAGTCTTTATAGCCTCTAAGGTAGATGATATAAATGAGATAATCAACATTTGCCTCAATAAATATATAAAGGTATACATGATCAATGATGGCTTTGATATACTCAATTTACCATCTGAGATTGAGATTATAGATGATATAGCACTTACCAAAGTAAAGGACATATATATTTCTGGAGCGGAAGGCAAACTGAAAAGGATCATGGATATTGTTCTTTCATTGATCGCTATTGTAATATTGTCTCCATTATTCCTGATAATTGCTATAATAATTAAACTGGACTCACCAGGGCCTGTATTTTTTACACAGAACAGAATAGGGTTAAATGGGACAACGTTCAAGGCATATAAATTCAGGTCTATGGTTTTAAATGCAGAAGAAATACTGATGGAATGGTTGGAAAAAAATCCAGCAATAAGGGATGAATATTTAAAAAATCATAAATTAAAGGATGACCCGCGGATTACAAGAGTTGGCAAATTCTTAAGAAAGACCAGCCTGGATGAATTACCTCAGATTTTTAACGTGCTAAAAGGTGAGATGAGCCTTGTAGGTCCCAGGCCATATTTAGAAAGAGAGATACCAGATTGTGGTTCTTATATAAAGTATCTATGGAGGGTACCACCTGGCATAACTGGGCTCTGGCAGATAAGCGGTAGGAGCGATGTGGACTTTGAGGGCAGGTTGAAAATGGACATGCAGTATATAATGAACTGGAGCATCTGGCTGGATATAAATATACTCTTTAAGACAATACCAGCAGTGCTGAAAAAAGATGGTGCGTATTGATAAGTTTAATAAACATAAAAATAAGAATCCACAATATGGCACTGTATAATAGACCATTTAAAAGACCTTTATAAAATTTTTCATTAGGCATAATAGCTATTTTCACCCCTCTATTCTTTATTATGTTTTACAATTTATTAAACTTTATCCAGGTTGTTGAATAAAAGTAAAAAGGATGATGTTATGCTTGCAGGTGTTATCATGGCAGGAGGTAAGGGCGAGAGATTCTGGCCTAAGAGCAGGCTGAAGATGCCCAAACAGTTTTTAAATATTTACGGAGACAGGACCATGATACAGCAGACAGTGGACAGGCTGAAAAGGATAATGCCAGTGGAGAATGTGTTCATAGTAACAAATCCCGATTATGCAGATATCATAAGCAAACAGATACCGGATATTCCTACCGGCAATATACTGCTTGAGCCTATGGGCAGAAATACCGCTGCATGTATTGGCCTTGCTGCACTGCACACAGAAAGACTGGATAAGGAATCTGTCATGGTGGTGGTGCCATCAGACCACGTCATAAAGGACGAGGACGAATATATAGAAACGTTGAAGACTGCCGTTGAAAAGGCATATCAAGGAGACTATCTTATTACTATCGGCATAAAACCAGAACACCCTGAGACAGGTTATGGATATATTAAATGCAATAGGATATCAGGAGAGACTATAAGTAATAATGAAGTATATCCTGTTGAAAAATTTGTCGAAAAGCCTGACTATAATATTGCTGTAAAATATGTAGAGAGCGGAGACTACCTTTGGAATAGCGGCATGTTCATATGGAAGACTGCATCTATATTAAGGGCTTTTAAAGATCATATGCCAGATCTATACAATGCGTTAAATGTAATAAAGGCACATATGGATAAAGACGACATTGAGAAGGTCCTTTATGAGGAATACTCACACCTTGAGAGCATCTCCATAGACTATGGCATCATGGAAAAAGCGGATAATGTATATGTTGTTCCCGGGGACTTCGGTTGGGATGATGTAGGGAGTTGGACATCCATAGAAAGGCTGTATCAAAAGGATGAGCAGGGAAACGTCATTAACGGCAATGTAATAAGCATAGACACAAAGAAATGTATAATAGCAGGCAGTGACAAGCTTATAGCCACACTTGGCCTTGAGGACGTCATTATAGTTGATACGGAAGACGCCACCCTCATATGCTCAAAAGATAAGGCTCAGAATATAAGGGAAGTCTTAAATGAGATAAAGAAGAAAAGGGCAGAGGAATATCTATAGTTGGAGGTAAAATCCATGATTTTAGTTACTGGTGGAGCAGGATACATAGGGTCTCATACAGTAAGGAGGCTTATTAAAAAAGGTTATGATGTCGTTGTATACGATAATCTAACAAAAGGACACGAATGGGCAGTAAAGGATTCTAAACTTGTAGTAGGCGATATATCAGACCATGACAGGGTATGTAATGTTATAAAGAAATATGGGGTGGATTCTGTAATACACTTTGCTGCATACAGCCTGGTGGGTGAGTCTATGGAAGACCCACAGATGTATTATATAAACAATGTAGGCGGTACAATGAGTTTGCTTAAGGCAATGATGGACTGCGGTGTGAAAAAGATAGTCTTTTCATCTACTGCAGCAGTATATGGAGAGCCGGAAGAAGTGCCCATAAAGGAAGAAAGCAGGTTAAACCCTACAAATGTGTATGGCAGGACAAAACTTATAATAGAGAATATATTGAAAGACTATGATATGGCATATGGGCTTAAATATGTATCGCTCAGGTATTTCAATGCTGCCGGTGCGGATGATGCAGGAGATATAGGAGAAGACCATTATCCTGAGACTCACCTTATACCACTGGTATTAAAGACGGCGAAAGGTGAGAGAAAAGATATAAAGATATACGGCACAGACTATAGCACACCTGATGGTACATGTATAAGGGACTACATCCATGTAAATGACTTAGCTGATGCCCATATACTGGCCTTAGAGTACTTAAGAGAAAACAGATCTAATGTATTTAACCTGGGGAACGGAAGTGGATTTTCTGTAAAAGAGGTCATAGATACTGCAGAAAAAGTTACAAGCAGAAATATAAAGAGGATAGAAACTGAAAGAAGGCCAGGTGACCCGGTTGTACTCATAGCTGATTCCGAGAAGATAAAAAAAGTGCTTGGATGGAAACCCCAGTATACAGAGCTTGATAAAATCATTGAGACAGCATGGAGGTGGGAAATGAAAGATTAGAACAAAAATAAGACACGGGAACAGGTATCTTATAAAGCGGCTAATTATGCTGGACTATTATGAAAACAATACATATGATATCCAGAATGAGCTTGAATTTACACATCCTGGAATAGACTTAAAGTGCGTGGTGGCGAATATCAGAGATGAAAAGAGGTTGGCGGAAGTATTTAATACATACAAACCGGATATACTGTTCCATGCTGCTGCTCATAAACACGTCCCGATGATGGAAGAGAACCCATTGGAAGCTGTTAAGAACAATATATTAGGGACATTAAACTTAGCGCGTGTTGTAGATAAGAATAACCTTAAGAAATTTATCTTAATATCTACAGATAAGGCAGTAAACCCAACAAGTGTAATGGGCACAACAAAACGAGTATGCGAGATGATAATACAGACCTATGGCGTGGTACCACTATTTAAAAAGCAAATCGCCATGGGTGGCCCAGTCACTGTGACACACCCAGATATCAAAAGGTACTTTATGACTATACCAGAAGCAGTGCAGCTGGTAATACAGGCTGGTGCCATGGCAAGCGGTGGAGAAATATTTGTGCTAGATATGGGCGAACCGGTAAAAATAATAGACCTAGCAAAGGACCTTATAAGGTTATCTGGGTTTGAACCCGATGTGGACATACCTATTGTATTTACCGGACTAAGGCCCGGAGAAAAAATGTTTGAAGAACTGCTATTGTCTCCTGATAAATACAGCATGACAAAGAACAAAAGGATATTTATAGAAAAGCCGGGCCAATTGGATACCGAAAAGCTTAAAAGTCAGTTGCTGTGGATAGAAAAGTCAATATACAGCATGACGGACGAGCAAATAAAAGCATACCTAAAGAGCATGGTACCAGAGTATAACTATAACCCGCAGTACGGATATGCATCTGAAGAAATAGCTACCACCATTAATACAGAATTATAAGCTAAATATGTATTTATCTTACAATATGATATACTACATAGATGATTATAATCCACAAGGGTATGCTTAATAATATTCCGTTGATTATTCCTTTTATAAATCTATAGTTATCCATACCTATATTTTTTCTAATTACTTGATTTTTATTCATTATATACACTGATGAAATTTTTTTGAATTATTAAACATCGAGGTGTATTGAAGCAGCAAGGGGAGTGACAGGTCACAAGATTCCTGCTGAGGTGAAAGAGAGAAGACCTGGGGACCCTGCTGTCTTAATAGCATCATCAGAAAAGGCTAAGAGTATATTGGGCTGGGAACCGCAGTTTTATGCATTAGATAAGATTATTGCTGATGCCTGGCATTGGCATAAGAATAACCCAAACGGATATGTGAATAACGGATAATGGTGCAATGAACAATATATTAAATTGTGTTAATGATAATATTGTCGAGAGGGAAAAAATAATGGTTAAATATTTCAGAGATCCACTATATAGTTTTATAAAAATTAATGAGGAATTAATTTTAAAGTTAATTAACAGCAGAGAATTTCAGAGATTAAAATATATAAAGCAGCTTGGCACATCAGAGGTTACATATTATGGCGCAAATCATACGAGATTTTCACATTCTATAGGTGCTATGTATTTAATGGATAGAGCATTATCCCAATTAAATGATCAAATAAACATAGACGAAGAGACGAGAATGATTGCATTAGCTGCGGCTTTGCTCCATGATATCGGACATGGACCATTTTCTCATGTATTTGAGAAAGTGGTAAGAGTAGATCATGAACAATGGACAACCAATATTATACTTAATGATGGTACCGAAGTAAATAAAATTTTAAGCGAAATAGATTCAAGTTTACCACAAAAGGTTGCTGAAGTAATAAAGAAAGAGTATGAACATAAATTTGTAAGTTATTTGCTGTCAAGTCAGTTAGATGTAGACAGGATGGATTATCTGCTAAGGGATAGTTATTATGTTGGTGTTAAATACGGATTATTTGATGTTGATATGCTAATTAAGTCTATGTTATTTAATGAAGACAAAAGTAATATTGTTATAGATTATAAGTGTTTATATGCTGTTGAGCAATATATACTTGCAAGGTATTATATGTATTGGCAGGTATATTACCACAAAACGACCAGAGGATATGAAGCTTTATTGAAAAATATATTGAAAAGAGCACAATACTTATATCAACAGGAATCATTGGATATCAAAGTAGATATATTGACTCCCGTATTAAGTAATGAGAAAATAAGTATTGAAGAATATTTGAGATTGAATGATAGCATTATTTTATATTCTATAATGACATGGAAAAATTCTTCCGATAAAATTTTAAGTGATTTGTGTCGCAGATATTTATATAGAGATTTGTATAAAGCATACGAATTTAAGAATCAGCTTATAACTTACGATAGGGTAAAGGAAATCTTAGAAGAACATGGGATGGATGCCGAATATTATCTTGCATTTGATAAACCAAGTAATGTTGCATATGATTATTATGTTGAAGGTGAAGAAGGAGAAAAGCCTTCTATACTAATAAATAGAAACGGTAAAAAAATGTCTATTACCAGATTTTCAGAATCAATAAAAGCTTTATCAGGTAACCAAGGGATCAAGTATTATCTATATTTTCCGAGGGAAAATTATGATAATGTAAATATAAGTGATGATATAATAAAATATCTGGAGGGATTATAATGGGTGATACATTAGAGGACTATGTAAGTATTATTGAATTATTAAATATTGCGGGCGAAATTGAGGGACGCAAAAAATTGCAAAAAATAGTTTATATCCTAAAAAACTTAGGGGCAAACTTTGTAGAAGATTTTTATTTTCATTATTTTGGACCATATTCAGATACACTAACAGTAGAACTTGAAGAACTTAAATCAATGAATATTATTGAAGAAGAAAAAGAGGAAAATGGTTCATACCCTAAATATAAATATAGACTTAAGCCCAATGATAACTATACATATGAAAATCATGGCAATTTAGAAAAATACAGGGCTCTAATTGAAAAACTCAATAATCAAAAAGCAAGATTTTTGGAGTTAGTTGCCACTATTATGTATTTTAAACAGGAAGGGTATTCAAGAGATAAAATTATAAGCAAAGTAAAAATCGTAAAGTCTGATAAAAATTATACTAACGAAGAGATAGAATCTGCGTTTGAATTTTTGAGAGACATTCAATGATGATTAGTGGGACAGTTCTTTTGACATACCATGAGTAGTATATGTAAGAATTGAATCCACAGGAAGAAGGTACAGAAAATTCTTTGTGCAAAAATAAAAGGTATAGGGCCACGAAATAGGCCTTATACCATTTTATATACTTCATCTATAGAACTACTTTTAACAACTTCAATTAAGACTTCATCCAGTTTATCTTCATCTTTTATTTTTGATATTTTGTCTTTAAGGTCATCAGGAACTGCATCAAACTTAGCTTTAATAACATTGAGTACATTTTCTTGTGCTTTCCTTATTCTGCCTTTCTTTATGCCCTTCTTAATACCCTCAATTCTGCCTTCTTTAATACCCTCTTCCTTTATTGCCGGGTCATATAAAGTCTTAACCATAATGGTCACCTCCTCATCTATCTTACGGTATTTGCCATATTTACTGTAAAGATAACCTGTTATGTTTACCAACACATCTAATATTCTCTTTAGATCACCAGTGAAAATTTCTTTTCTATCATGCAGTTTATTCAATATATTAAGGACTTCATTTACAGTATCTATAAGTTTTTCAAACTCTTCATTTATAAGCTGGGCCTTCTCTTCCTCAGACCTGTTGCTGTCATATATTGCTTTTATCTTCTTCCTTGATTTAAATACCTGCAATGGTAATAGAGCATACATCTTTTTGTCTTTCAGCTCAATTGGGGTGTATTTCCAGTACTGCATTACAGGTACGGTGTATCTTAATTCTTGACCATCAGGTAGTACAAGGGTCATAGATAGATGGTCAGATATGTTTTCATTTTCCTCCAAGAATATCACCAGCTGCTTTGGAAACTCCAGTTTTATTTCTTCCTCACCTGATACATCTGATATCTCTTTAGCTTTTTCAAATCCATACCTGAACATCCTTATTACCATGCTGGTATCATTTAAAGTCTGAAACTCCACATGATATCTATATACATGTTCCTTAGTATATACATTTATGAAAAG
>JASEJQ010000065.1 GCA_030016635.1 Thermoanaerobacteraceae bacterium
CATAAAATTGGTTCTACTTTTTATGATTGAGATTTGCGGTATTCCATTGCTTCTTTGCTAAGTTCTTTGACGCCCTTATCTTTCCATAGCTCAGTCTGCCATTTGGTGTAATCAAAAGGTTCTCTTGTTATTTATCTTAAAATTTACTTCTTTTCCAGTTTTTTTGCTATAATATATGTAGAATACCATATACAGGAGGGATAAGCATGTTCAAGATACTTTTGACCCGTGAGATACCGGGGCCAGCCATGGAGAAGCTAAAAAAAGAGGTTGACTTGGAGTATGTGTCAGAGGAAACCAAGCTTACAAAGCAGGAGATTATTGATAAGATAAAGGACAAGGATGGCATTATATCCATGCTTGATGACCCTATGGATGCAGAGGTTATTAATGCTGCTCCGAACCTGAAGGTCATCTCTAACTATGCAGTAGGTTTTAATAACATAGATGTAAAGGCTGCTACAGCAAGGGGCATAGTTGTAACAAACACTCCTGGGGTGCTCACCAATGCCACTGCAGACCTGGCCTGGGCCTTACTTATGGCTACATCCAGGAGGATAGTTGAAGGAGATAAATACCTCAGGGCCGGGAAGTTTCACTGCTGGGGCCCAAAGCTGATCCTGGGCTATGAGTTTGCAGGTAAGACCCTCGGGATAATAGGCATGGGTAGGATAGGGGGTGCTGTGGCAAAGAGAGCTAAGGGATTTGATATGCATGTGATATACTACAAGAGGCACAGGCTTTCCGAAGAGGAGGAAAAGGAGATCGGGGCCGAGTATGTTACCCTGGATGAACTTCTATCCAGGTCGGACTTTATATCAATCCATACTCCACTCACTGATGATACCAGGCACATGCTGTGTGAGGAGCAGTTTAAGAAGATGAAGAAAAACTGCATACTGGTAAACACCGCCCGCGGTCTCATAATAGATGAGAAGGCACTGGTGAAGGCATTAAAAGAAGGATGGATCGCCGGGGCAGGCCTGGATGTATATGAAAATGAGCCGGAGGTTACACCGGAGCTTCTGGAGTTTGACAACGTGGTACTGGAGCCCCATATAGGGAGCGCCACCTATGAGGCCAGGGAAAGGATGGCCGAGATGGTTGTGGAGGACTGCTTAGCTGTCTTGAGCGGTAATAGGCCTCAGAACTTAGTGAATAAAGAGGTATACGAGAAATAAATTTAGCCCGGTTTATCCGGGCATCAATTATATAAGGAGGAATTTATTACCATGAAGATAGGGTTTATAGGTCTTGGGATAATGGGCAGACCAATGGCTAAAAATCTGATAAAGACAGGATATTCTCTGGTAGTAATGGGCCATAAAAACAGGTCTCCTGTTGATGAACTGATATCCTTGGGCGCTGAGGAGGCAAAAACCCCTAAAGAGGTAGGTATGCTTTCAGATGTGGTCATAACCATGCTCCCCAACTCGCCCGAGGTAAAAGAGGTAGCCCTGGGCGACAGCGGCCTTGCGGAGGGTATGAAGAGCGGCTCAATTTTGATAGATATGAGCTCCATATCTCCTTCTGCCACTATGGAGATGGCATCAGAGTTATCCAGAAAGGGCATAAGGATGGTGGATGCCCCGGTGAGCGGCGGGGAAAAGGGGGCTATTGACGGCACGCTCTCCATAATGGTGGGTGGTAGTGAGGCGGACTTTAATGAATGCCTGCCAATACTTAAAGCTATGGGGGACAGCGTAGTAAGGGTTGGAGGCATAGGCAGCGGCAATACGGCAAAACTGGTGAACCAGATAATTGTAGCAGGGAATATAGCTGTCATGTCCGAGGCCTTTGCATTGGGAGTTAAGGCCGGGGCTGACCCTGAGAAGGTATATGAGGCCATAAAGGGCGGTTTGGCCGGAAGTCGCGTCCTCGACGCCAAGCTACCTGAAATACTAAAGGGTAATTTTAATCCAGGGTTTAAACTGAAGCTTCACATCAAAGACCTTACCAATGCCTTGGACGAGGCTCATGAGGTGGGAGGATTTTTGCCCATAACCTCCCTTATGATTGAGATGATGCAAAATCTAAAAGCAGAAGGCATGGGAGAGATGGATCATACAGTCCTTGCCAGGTTTTATGAAAAGATTTTGGGCGTAGAGATTACTCCTGACTATCCCAGCGGCCATGAGGTCATACGCCCAGTTCTATGAAATCTATAGAGAACTTGTAGAAGAATAGAATGACTTAGGGAGATGTGCTATGGATTTTACACCGATTAAAACTCAGAGGGTATATAAAGACATAATAGAACAGTTTAAAATGATGATATACAATGGAAATCTTAAGAAAGGCGACAGACTTCCGCCAGAGAGAGAACTATGCCAGATACTGGGTGTGAGCCGCGCCTCCATGAGGGAGGCCTTAAGGTCTATGGAGATGATGGGCATAGTCGAGAGCAGGCCAGGTGAGGGGACCTTTATTGTAAACGAGGTGACGTCCTCCATTTTAGAGCCCCTCTCCCTCATAATAGCTCTTGAGAAGAATCAGGCTGATTTTATCGAGCTTAGAAAGGTGTTGGAGAGCGCCTGCGCAAAGAAGACTGCAGAAAGACGGACCGAGGATGACCTCAAGAAGATGATGGTTCAGATAAAGATAATGGAAGAAAGCTATGATGAGGGTGTGAGAGCTGAGGCTGACAGGGAACTCCATAGAATTATAAGCGCCGCTGCAGGCAATAAACTACTGATCGACATGGTTGAGGCAATAGCAGGTGGAATTGATAACTATATAAAGGGTGCAAGAAGGAGGCTCATGAAAGACCCGCATAATGCTGATATTTTGTTAGAACAACACCAGGCCATATATCAGTATATTAAAGATAGAAATGGTGATGCTGCGTCAAGAGAGATGGAGCGACACATTGACTTTGTCGAGGAGAAACTGAAGGTATTGTGAAAAAGTAATGAGTAAAATTTTTATTTAGGTCTGACCAGTATAATAATATAATATGACAGGATTAATAACATAAATAATTGCACCATAAAACCACATAAAACATGGCATATAACATCCAGAGGCAATCTTAAAGCGAGTCAATGATACTCTTAATGAGTGGCAAGTGTAGACGTGGCAGCAGGCAAGGACGCCTGTTGAGCCGACGCTTAAGGCTTATGACGTCGAATGGAGGTGCACCCGGCGGAATGCAGACACGAATTGTAGAGTATCAAGACGAGCGCTCAGGTGCCGGGATGTTATATGTCATGCTGGATCACTTTTAATACTGAAATTGTAAATTTAGAGAGGAGAAATGATATGAGGATAATTATACCTATAAAACAGGTACCGGAGACCAGTAATGTAAAGATGGACCCCGAAACCGGTACAATGGTAAGGGAAGGGGTTGAGAGTATAATAAATCCTTTAGATTTATACTCTATTGAATTGGGTATCAGGCTGAAAGAACAGTATGGGGGAGAAATAATAGTTGTCTCCATGGGCCCTCCAAAGGCACAGGAAGCCTTAAGAGAGGCCATAGCCATGGGATGCGATGATGCGGTGCTTTTAACCGATAGGTTCTTTGCTGGAGCGGATACCTTTGCAACATCATATACCCTGACAAAGGCTATGGAGAAACTAAAGCCCTTTGACCTTATTATATGTGGAGAAAGGGCTACAGACGGGGATACGGCGCAGGTGGGGCCTGGCCTGGCCGCCCTGTTAGGGCTGCCGCTTTCCACGTTCACCAGCAGGATAGAACTGGAGGATGGGTGCATCAAGGCCACCAGACTCATTGAGGGTGGATATGAGGTATTAAGCCTTCCCACACCTGCCCTTGTAACGGTGGTAAAGGAGATATCAGACCCAAGGCTTCCTACCCTGCGCGGAAAACAGAAGGCAAAGAAGCTGGAAATAAAGAAATGGACAGCTCAGGACATGGAGGCAGATACAGCAAAGACCGGCCTTAAGGGTTCACCCACCCGGGTTGTAAAGACATTTAACCCCAAGGTGGCCAGGGAAGGAAAACTCATAGAGGTAAAGGATGAAAAGACCCTTGCACAGGCAGTGGATGAAATAATATCTCTTCTCAAAGAGAAGGCAGCAATATAAGGAGGGGGTAAACTTGAAGGAGATATGGATATATGCAGAGGTGAGGGAGGACCGTGTAAACGAAGTGGCCTATGAACTCCTCACCAGGGCACTGGATTTAAAGGGAAAGCTGGAGGACTCTATTATATCCGCTGTGCTCATGGGACGAAACATTCCGGACGCAGACAAGCAGGAGTTAATCAAGAGGGGTGCAGACAGGGTATATTATGTAGATAATCCCCTATTAAAGGACTTCGTTGTAGAACCTTACTCAAAGGTGCTCATAGAGCTTATAAACCGTTACAAACCGGAGATAATCATTGCTCCAGCCACCACTCAGGGACGCACCCTCATGCCGTACACTGCAGTGAGGCTGCAGACTGGCCTTACGGCTGACTGCACAGGCCTGGATATAGACGAAGCAGGCAATCTCTTGCAGACCAGGCCGGCCATTGGAGGTAACGTCATGGCCACCATAAGGACATCCACAAGGCCGCAGATGGCCACGGTAAGGCCGCACTCCACGAGGCCGGCACCAATAGATGAATCCAGGGAGGGCGAGGTTATAGAGGTGGATGTCTCACTCACGGAGGAGGACGCTCCTGTAAAGAAGCTGGAGTATTTAAAGGACAAAACCCAGGTGGTTACAGTGCAGGATGCCGACATAGTGGTATCTGGAGGCAGAGGTATAGGTAGAGCAGACAACTTCAAAATAGTATACCGCCTTGCAGAACTCTTAGGAGGGGCGGTAGGTGCCTCCAGGGATGTGGTGGACAGGGGATGGATAACATATCCACATCAGGTGGGATTGAGCGGCAAGACAGTAAACCCCAAGGTCTATATAGCTCTCGGTATATCGGGCTCCATACAGCACTTGGCAGGCATGCAGACATCAGAGACAATCATTGCCATAAATAAGGACCCTGATGCCCAGATATTCAGGGTCTCAGATCTGGGCATAGTTGGAGACCTCCATGAGGTAGTGCCTGTACTGATAGAGAGATTGGAGGCGTTGAAAAATGAAATATAATAAGGTGACCCCTGAGATAGTAGAGGAACTGAGGCGCATAGTGGGCGATAGAAATGTGATATACGATGATAGTGAGGCTTTGGAGGCTTATTCCCATGATGAGGTGGCAGAAAAAGAGTATGCCCACATGCCTGATGTGGTGGTAAAACCCACCAGCACAGAGCAGATATCAGAAATAATGAAGCTGGCTAATAGATATATGATACCGGTAACACCAAGGGGCGCAGGAAGCGGCCTTTCCGGCGGTGCTGTACCTGCATGCGGAGGCATGGTCCTATCCGTAGAGAAGATGAACAGGATTTTAGAGATAGACACTAAAAACCTTATGGCGGTGGTAGAGCCCGGTGTAGTCACCAATGAGATAAACAACGCCATAAAGGACTACGGGTTATTCTATGCAGGATATCCCATGAGTGTGGAGACATGCTATATAGGCGGCAATGTGGCCGAAAATGCCGGCGGCGGCAAGGCCATAAAGTATGGCGTGACATCCAGGTATATAATGGGCCTGGAGATTGTAACCCCCGAGGGAGACATAATCAACCTGGGAGGTAAGAGGGTAAAGGACGTCACAGGCTATGACCTTTTGCACCTTATGGTGGGCTCCGAGGGCACACTGGGCATATTCACAAAGATAATAGTAAAGCTCCAGCCTATGCCTGTAGCCAAGGCAGACCTGCTGGTACTCTTTAACAGCGTAAAAGAGGCTATAGACATAGTCCCCATAATAATGACCAACGGCAAAATAATACCGACCTCCATCGAGTTTATGGATGAACTCTCCTTTAAGACCTCATGTGAATACTTGAATGAACACCTGCCATATCAGAATGCCAAAGCCATGCTCCTCATTGAACTGGATGGGGACAGTATGGATATAATAGAGTCGCAGTATGAGACCATAGGAGAACTCTGCATGAAAAACAGTGCCATAGAGGTCTATGTGGCAGATAACGCCACAACCATAGAGAGGGTATGGAGGATAAGGAGAAATATAGCCGAGGCCTGGAAGCTGGTAAGCCCGCATCAGAGCCTTGAGGATGTGGTGGTGCCGGTATCTGAAATACCTGCATTTATGGAGAAGCTGGAACAACTCCAGAAAAAATACAATGTCTCAATCCCTTGCTATGGCCATGCCGGTGACGGAAACCTCCATGCTACAGCGGTAAAGAATCCAGACTGGACTCTGGAGGAGTGGTATGACACCCTCCATAAACTGCTACCGGAGATGTACGAGATAGTAGGTAAACTAGGGGGCACAATAAGCGGCGAACATGGCATAGGACATAAGAGGAAGGACTACATGTACCTGGTGCTGGGTGACAAAGAGATCGAACTTATGAAGAAGATAAAGAAGGCCTTTGACCCCAATATGATATTGAACCCTGGCAAACTTTTTAATGTGGAATGATTTGACATATCTATAATAAATTTATATGTCCCGGGTAAGTATAGCTTATCCGGGACTTTTGTTTTATAAAAACAAGATATATGTTCCTCGCTTTTTCGTAATCTTCTTGCACGTCAGATGTGGTATGATATCGTTAGAAATAATGGGAGGGCATGTAAATGGTTGGGAAATTAGAGGTCATAAGAGGATGCATGTTTTCCGGCAAGACAGAGGAGCTCATAAGGAGGCTTCACCGTTTAAAGTATGCCAAGCAGACATATCTATTATTTAAGCCTGCTATAGATAACAGGTATGAAGAGGCCCATGTGGTATCCCACAATGGTTTTAAGCTTCAGGCCAGGCCTATTGAGGACTCGGAGGATATACTGGAGGATGTATTGAGGCAGGAGGCTGAGGGCAATCACTATGATGTGATAGGGGTAGACGAGGTCCAGTTTCTGGACAGGGGCATTATAGAGGTTTCAAGGACTTTAATACATAAGGGATACAGGGTGATATTGGCCGGGCTGGATACTGACTTTAGGGGTGAGCCCTTTGGGCCTATGGGAGAACTCCTGGCCATAGCCGACGAGGATGAGAGGCTGTATGCCATATGCTCTGTATGTGGACAGCCTGCCATAATGACGCAGAGGATAATAAACGGAGAGCCCGCCCATTGGGATGACCCTACAATCCTTGTGGGCGGTACGGATAGGTACGAGGCCAGGTGCAGGGAGCATCATATAGTGATAAAATAAAATAAATATATTTATGTAATTGATATATAATATGACTGGTGATATATATGGGAAGCATTTGGAGCTATGTTTATGAGCTATTGATAAAATACAGTTATATTGGGCTTTATTTAGGCCTGGCCATAGAGGGTACAGGTATGCCGGGGCCGGTAGAACTGTTTTTCTTAGCTGCGGCATACTTTATACATATCCACAGGATGTCTATGATATACACTGTCATCACAGCCACACTTGGCAACCTTTCAGGTAATTTATTGGCTTATCTTGCTGGATATTATGGAGGGAGGCCTATAGTGGAGAAACTCAACAGGTATTTACATATCAAGGATGGGGATTTTGAGAAACTGCAGGGCTGGTTTAATAAATATGGCGGGCTTACGAATATGATAAGCCGATGGATAGGGATAACAAGAACGCCGGCTATATGGGCTGCAGGGATTATGAGGATCAATATTCTTTCATACACCGTATTTTCATTTATAGGTGACCTTGTATGGGTAATCTTCTGGATTTTGCTATGTGTTTATGCCTACATAAACATCGAATGGCTTTTAAACCTGCCTGTTGAATATAAACTTATTGCAGTGACCTTGGCATCTATATTGATATATTTTGCCTGGAGGATATTCTTCAAATACTTGAGAAGGGAAGATACTTAATTGCTGGTCACTGATATTGGGGAAATAAAAGATATATGGGAAGAGATAGAATGCCAGGACGCTATAACACCTTTTTCAACCTGGTCATGGAACTATAATTGGCTAAAGCATTGGAATAAGATTCCACATGTCTATGTAAATGAGTCTGGCATAGCTCCATTCATATTGGACAGAGGGAAATTAAGGTTTATCGGTTTTAACAACAGCGATTATCAGGGGTTTTTAATAAGAAAAGGCAAGGAGACAGAATTTTATGAGGTTCTGTCCGAAGAACTGCTTAAGGGAAGGGTTCACATATTAGACCTTGAGAATGTACCAGAGTATTTATCTGAATTTCAAATTAATGGGTTTGAAAAGAAGATTTTGAATCAGGATATCTGTCCGTACATAAACCTGCCTGAGGATATAGACCAATATATGGCTGGAATGAATAAACGTTTCAGAAAGAATATCGAGTACTACTGGAGGAGGCTGAATAGAGACCATAATGTCATATATGAAGTGGTAGACCGTGAAGAAGATATAGAGCCAACAATGCTAAGAATGATTGAGTTTCATCAGAAAAGATGGAATAAAAAATTTTTGCCTGGTGCCTTTCGCAACCAAAGGATTATACAGTTTCACCTACATGCGGCAAAAGACTTTTTAAAAAGGGGATACCTTGACCTTCATCGCTTTATGATTGATGGAGATATGGCAGCCATACTTTATTGTTTTCATAAGGGCAAGTCCACGTACTACTATCTTGGCGGCTTTGATGAGACATACAGGAATATGAGTATCGGAAATCTACTGATCTGGCTGGCCATTAGGGCATCTATTAATAGGGGAGACACCATATTTGACTTTTTGAGGGGTAATGAATCATACAAGGCGAACTTCTGTGATGCAAAAAAAGTGAACAAAAGGGTCATATTATATAGAGGAAACATGGGAAGAATACATGCCAATATGATAAAAAAAGAAAACAGCCTGGTGATGGCCATTAAGGACCGTATTGAGGCATGACCATCCTCCACGCTGTCTTATCAATCTTTTTCCCCAAAAAGGAGGTTTCGGCATTTAAAAATATCCTCGTTGGGGAACCTATCCTGTCTGCTGATACTTTAAACCATAACCTGTTTTTATAATGGCTTACACTTATATTTCCGACGTCTATGCTCTCTTTTGAATCCATTATTTCTTCAGCCTTAAAGTTTTTGATATTTATCCTCAGCCTTCCTGTCTTACCGTCTTTATAAAATATCAATGCATTCAGGGAATAAGAAGTATCTTTATTGACATTACCCCTCATTTGAAGAGCAAAATAGTAATTATTTCCATCAGAGGCCAGGCCTACTGCACTTATGTCATCGCTTCCTTCAATCCTTAAAAGAGGATTATCATTTGCTCCCGACTGAATAACGGCATAAGGCAAGGGCCCACCTTGAGTGAAATTGGGCTTAATGTCCTTGCCAACCATATAATATCTATCATCATATGTCCCAAAGAGCTCATTTTTTCTTACAAAACTATCAAGAAAGCCAGCCATCACCTTATACTGGGATTTATATTCCAGCATTGCCTTATGTTTTACCTTAATGGTCTCATTATCAAGTGGATATATATGCCATTTTGTACCGACTGTTTCCAATGAAAGTGGAGGATAAAGCCCAGCTTTAGGCGCATATAGTAAAGGGGCGGGCCATTGGTAATGGTGCACTAAAAAAGAATATAGTTTTGCTTTGCAGTTAGATTTTTCTACGGCGAACCTGACAAAGTTGCTTGTGGCCCAGTGATCGGGGTGCATGTCATCAGGGTCGGGGTAAAATATGTCTGTAGGTTTATAGTCCTTTATTATCTGAGTCAAATTTGCTACTACATTTTCACCTGCATATCCTGTGTGTTTAACATAGCTGTTGGGGTAAGGTGAATAGGCATAACCGTTAGCAGCATTTCGAGGTTTTGAACTTTCCCAGTTGGTCCACCATAGATAGGACAGAGTGCCGTCACCATACCCGAGAAAAATAACATCTTTTGGAGATAATCCAAGCTTTTTTAATGCCTCTATGGATTCATTCTGTCGCATTTTACCGAGTTTTATATAATCAGACGGTACTGGGTTCTGGACTTTAAGGTCTTCCATCACAGCCTTTCTAAATCCATCACCATTGGTCATTATAACAACCTTTATTTTTTTGCCCTGTTTTAACCAATTGTAAATTACTCCCCCCATGCCTATAGTCTCATCATCAGGGTGAGGGACTACAATAAGAATCCTGTTCCCTGGTTTTACAGGCTCTTTTGAAATATTATCAGAGTTTGTCCTCATAAAAGAATAATCTACTGTTGAAAAGGCATAGGTTGTTATACCGAAGATATAAATTAATAATATAAATAAAAGCAGTAAAAAATATGTGTGTTTCTTCTTCATTTTTAACACCCGATATGATTTTGATATTACATACTTTATTTTATGTTATTTATCTATTTTGTTCAATTCGCTGGGTAGATTGTCAGGTAACTAATTTTTGCTATCTTAGGGCTCTCATACCTATACCAATGGTTACGAGTCCCATAATGGCGAGTGTAAATAGGGGCGTTACAAGCAGATTAAAAGGACCTCTCCTGCGGAATATGTGGTGGAAAACATGGCAGTTATGATTATCATCTCAAAGTTTATGAGGGTGGGACTATCAGTTTCTTTGTCCAGTCTCTTTAGCCTCTCGTTTCTTAAAAAGCCTGATACCCTGTTAATTAGCAGATAATTTTCAGGTCTTTCACTTCGGGTTATGAGTTTTATGGTTTGGTATGAAAGTACTTCCCTCAAATACGGAGCCTAAGGATAATCCAAGGATTAATATAAGTACAAGAGGCATGACAATGGTAAGAAGCAGTGCAGTACGGTCCCTCAGAAAAATAAGGGTATCTTTTATGGCAATAAAGACAACATGCATGCTAAAACCTCCTAATCCCTCAAGGCTCGGTCTGTGAGTTTTAAGAATACTATTAAACCTTTTAGATGACATTAAGGCGCAGAATCTATCCCTTCTCTTTATCTCCCGTGATATAAAGATTGTAAACCATATAACCGATAGAATACTGAAAATGGCAGATTAATTTAAAAGTAACAAGCTGGATAAATTTCGGCCTGTTTTTTTAACGATGCTACTATTACTTTTTGCTGTTTCATACACTTTTTCAATAAATATCTCAAAATTATAACTTGATGCATTAAGCCACAATGATTAAAATATTATAAAACAAGTATAGAGGTGGTGAGATGTTGAGCATATTAAAGA
>JASEJQ010000066.1 GCA_030016635.1 Thermoanaerobacteraceae bacterium
CTCTGGCCTTCTCTTCGGGTGCTTTGTCAATCTGGTCATATGCTGTGGCCTGGGCCTTGCCTTCAACTGCTAATGCCATTGTTATTGCTGCTGTGAGTGTAGTCTTACCATGGTCTACATGGCCTATTGTCCCTATATTTACATGGGGCTTCTTTCTTTCAAAATGCGCTTTTGCCATCTTTTTTCCTCCTTTACTTATCCTTTAATATTTCTTCAGCTATATTTTTCGGTACCTCATCATAATGACTTGTATGCATAGAATATGTCCCACGTCCCTGAGTCTTCGACCTCAGGTCTGTAGCATAGCCAAACATATTGGATAGTGGCACATATGCTCTTATTACCTGAGCACCTGCCCTCATCTCCATACCTTCTATCTTTCCTCTCCTGGAATTGATGTCTCCTATAATGTCGCCCATAAATTCTTCAGGGACAACCACTTCAACTTTCATAATAGGTTCCAGAAGAACAGGGTCAGCCTTTTTCATACCATCCTTAAAAGCCATTGATGCAGCAATTTTAAATGCCATATCTGATGAGTCAACCTCATGGTATGAACCATCAAACAATATAGCCTTGATATCGACAACAGGATAACCGCCAAGAACACCGCTCTGCATAGCTTCTTGCACACCGGCGTCTACTGAAGGTATATACTCTTTTGGTATAACGCCGCCTACAATATTATTTACAAATTCATAACCTTCTCCACGCTCGAGAGGCTGAAGTTCCAACCACACATGGCCATATTGACCTCTACCGCCTGATTGCCTGATAAATTTACCTTCAGTCTTGACAGCTTTCTTAATTGTCTCTTTATAAGCCACCTGTGGGTTTCCTACGTTACACTCGACATGAAATTCCCTCTGTAGTCTATCAACGATGATTTCCAGATGCAGTTCACCCATACCAGAGATAATAGTCTGACCGGTGTCCTGATCCGTATATGTCCTGAATGTTGGGTCCTCTTCCGACAGTTTTTGCAGCGAGATGCCCAATTTATCCTGACTATCTTTTGTTTTAGGCTCTATGGCTACAGATATAACAGGCTCCGGGAACTCCATCGATTCCAACACAATTGGCTTTTCTTCATCGCACAGCGTGTCGCCTGTAACAGTATCCTTGAGTCCTACTATTGCTATAATATCCCCTGCATAGGCCACATCAATATCTTCCCTGTGGTTTGCATGCATAAGGAGCACTCTTCCTATTCTTTCCCTTTTGCCCTTGGTTGAGTTATATACATAAGACCCATTCTTTAATGTGCCGGAGTAAATCCTGGCAAAGGTCAGTTTGCCAACAAATGGATCTGCCATTATCTTAAATGCAAGTGCTGAGAAAGGCTCATCATCTGACGGATGTCTTTCTTCATCGTCACCGGTTATTAAATTTAATCCCTTGACGGGAGGCAGGTCCACCGGAGACGGGAGATAATCGATAATAGCATCCAATAAAAGCTGTATACCCTTGTTTTTATACGACGTACCGCACAAAACAGGAACTAATTTGCTTTCTACAGTTCCTTTTCTGATAACAGCCTTTATCTCATCTTCGGAAATATCCTCACCATCGAGATATTTCAACATGAGCTCATCATCCACTTCAGCTGCTGCTTCGATGAGTTTCGTCCTGTACTCTTCAGCTGTTTCAATCATATCTTCCGGTATTTCTTTTTCATCAATCCTGGTCCCCAGATCGTCAGCATAATAATATGCCCTCATTTTAACAAGATCAATAATGGCATTAAATGTATCTTCTTTTCCTATGGGAATATTTATAGCTACTGGATTAGCATTCAATCTATCTTTTATCATCTGAATTGCGTTGTAGTAATCTGCACCAATTATATCCATCTTATTGATGTAAGCTATTCTCGGTACATGGTATTTATCAGCCTGTCTCCAAACAGTTTCAGACTGTGGTTCAACACCTTCCTTTGCACTGAAAACAGCTACAGCACCATCCAATACCCTGAGTGAACGTTCTACCTCAACTGTAAAGTCCACGTGCCCTGGCGTATCAATAATATTTATTCTGTGATTTCTCCAGAAACAGGTAGTTGCAGCAGATGTAATTGTGATGCCACGCTCCTGCTCCTGCACCATCCAGTCCATTGTTGCTGTCCCCTCATGGACCTCTCCCATTTTATGAAGCCTACCCGTATAGTACAGGATCCTCTCTGTGGTGGTGGTCTTACCTGCATCTATATGAGCCATTATGCCTATATTTCGTACTGCTTCTATTGGAAATTGCCTAGGCACCTATATGATCCTCCTTCCTCTTGTTTACCATCTATAATGCGCAAATGCCTTATTAGCCTCAGCCATCCTGTGTGTATCCTCTTTTTTCCTCACACTGGCGCCTTGATTGTTAGCTGCATCTAAAATTTCGGCCGCTAATTTTTCCATCATATTTTTCCCATTTCTTTCTCTCGCATACTCAACAAGCCATCTAATACCTAATGATTGCCTTCTGTCAGGCCTGACCTCCATCGGAACCTGGTACGTGGCACCACCTACACGCCTGGCCTTAACCTCAAGTACAGGCATGACATTGTTCATTGCATCATGAAATACTTCCAGAGGGTCCCTGCCTGTTTTTTCCCTTATTATGTCGAATGCTCCATATACAATCTTCTGTGATACGCTCTTTTTACCTTCAAGCATAACCTTATTTATCAATTTAGTGACAACCTTGTCACCATATAATGGATCAGGTAGTACATCCCTTTTTGCTATATAGCCTCTTCTCGGCATCCTCTAACCTCCTTACTTCTTAGGTCTTTTCGCTCCATAACGTGACCTGGCTTGTTTTCTGTTGGCCACGCCAGCAGCGTCAAGAGTCCCTCTGATTATTTTATACCTTACACCTGGAAGGTCTTTTACCCTTCCACCTCTTACTAAAACCACTGAGTGTTCCTGCAGGTTATGACCAATACCTGGTATATAGGCCGTTACTTCCTGGCCATTTGTAAGTCTGACCCTTGCAATTTTTCTTAAAGCAGAGTTTGGTTTTTTAGGGGTGGTTGTCTTAACAACAGTGCATACCCCTCTTCTTTGTGGATTTCCTTCCAGTGCAGGTGCAGCTGATTTTTTGGGAGCTGCTTCCCTACCTTTTCTAACAAGCTGATTTATGGTTGGCATTTTTACACCTCCTTGAAAACATAATATTACCCCTTCCTGTGGAAGGGGTAATGCTCAATCTTTGAGTATGGCAGCAGAGGCTGCTCCAATCTCAATTCCGCAACATTCCCCTAATTGCCTCATAGTATCAACGAAGACACACTCAACCTCCTTCTGTCTGCACAAATCAATAACCTTGTCAATGACTTTTGGTTCAGCATCCTTCGCCACATATACCACAAGGGCTTTTCCTGTTTCTATTGCTTTCAGGGTTTGTTTAGTTCCGACACATTTGTTTTTAGCGTTTTCTAAACGGATGAGCATACAAAATCTCCCCCATCTGCCTGCACACTTAGTTATTTTATCATCATATATTGCCGGTGTCAACAGTAATGCTGGCTTCTTCTTTTACTATTTCTTCTACGGGTTTTACAACAATATTTTTATATCTGGACATTCCTGTGCCCGCAGGTACCAGCTTTCCTATTATGACATTTTCTTTCAGTCCAAGCAGAGGATCGCTTTTGCCTTTTATTGCTGCATCGGTAAGAACTCTCGTAGTTTCCTGGAATGATGCTGCTGAAAGGAATGAATCTGTAGATAGTGCCGCCTTTGTTATTCCCATCAGCGATCTCTTACCGGTAGCAGGCCTGCCACCCGCTTCAATTGTTCTCTGATTTTCTTCTTCAAAAATGAATATATCTACGAGATCACCCGGCAGCATATCAGTATCCCCGGAATCATCTACTTTAACCTTCCTCATCATCTGCCTGATGATTACTTCAACATGTTTATCATTTATCTCCACACCCTGCAGCCTGTATACCCTTTGCACTTCCTGGAGAAGATAGTTCTGCACAGCCTCTATTCCCTTAATCTTCAAGAGGTCTTGCGGATAAACTGAGCCCTCGGTGATTTCATCGCCCGCTTCTATATATTGACCATCTGTCACCTTTAAACGTGCACCATACGGTATCTGATAAGTTTTAGCCTCACCGGTTTCATTATTAGTAACGGTTACCTCACGTTTTTTCCTGTTTTCTGATATTGATACGACTCCATTTATATCTGTTATTACGGCCAGGCCTTTGGGTTTTCTGGCTTCAAACAGCTCCTCTACCCTCGGCAAACCTTGAGTTATATCAGCACCGGCAATACCGCCTGTGTGGAATGTCCTCATGGTAAGCTGAGTACCGGGTTCACCTATGGACTGAGCTGCTATTATTCCAACAGCCTCACCTATATTAACCATATCGCCTGTGGCCAGATTACGGCCATAACATCTGGCACATACGCCATGTCGAGCTTTACATGTAAGGACCGAGCGTATCTTTACCCTCTTTATACCTGCCGCGACTATCCTTTCTGCGTCCTTTTCTTTTATTTCCTGATTTTTAGAAATCAATACTGCTCCCGTACCGGGGTCTATTACATCTTCTGCAGCAACACGGCCCACCAATCTATCTTCAAGTTTTTCGATGACTTCATTTCCATCTCTAAATTCCATGGCGTATATTCCATCGTCAGTACCGCAGTCGTCTTCTCGTATAATCACATCCTGACTGACATCCACCAGTCGTCTTGTCAAATATCCTGAATCTGCAGTCCTGAGTGCTGTGTCTGCCAGTCCTTTTCTTGCACCATGGGTGGATATGAAGAACTCCAGAGCACTTAAACCTTCACGGAAGTTGGACTTAATAGGCATTTCGATTATTTTACCTGTAGGATTTGCCATCAGTCCTCTCATACCTGCCAGCTGTGTAATCTGGGCTCTACTGCCTCTTGCACCGGAATTGGCCATCATAAAGATTGGGTTGAATTCATCCAGTCCCTCCATGAGGGCACTTCCAACTTTTTCAGTGGCAGCATTCCATTCTTCTATAACCCTTTCATATCTTTCTTCAGCTGAAATCAAACCTCTCCTGTACTGTCTTTCAATTACATCCACATTTTTCTCTGCATCGGCAAGTATTTCAGCTTTTGAAGATGGAATCTCCATATCGGACACACTAACGGTGATAGCACCTTTGGTAGAATATTTATACCCCAGGGATTTTATTCTATCCAGCATTTCTACAGTCTCTGTAGGTCCGTGTGTCCGGAAACATCTGTCAACTATTGTTCCTAAAAGTTTTTTATCGATAACCCTATCTATTTCCAGCTTAAAGTCATTATCAGGATTTGACCGGTCAACAAAGCCAAGATCTTGCGGTATAGCTTCATTTATTATCAGTTTGCCCACTGTAGTTTCAATTATTTTGTGTTGTTCTACCCCATCTATAATTTTTTTCACCCTGACATAAACCTTGGACTGAAGTTCGATAATGCCATTCTGATAGGCCATAAGTGCCTCATCATAAGATGCAAAGTATTTCCCTTCACCTTTTGCTCCAGGCTTAATAATGGTGAGATAATAGTTCCCAAGAATCATGTCCTGGGTAGGCACAACTACTGGCTTGCCATCCTGGGGTTTCAATATGTTGTTGACTGATAACATTATAAACCTGGCTTCAGCCTGGGCCTCTACTGATAGCGGTACATGGACAGCCATCTGGTCTCCATCAAAGTCTGCATTGTACGGAGTACAGACTAAGGGATGAAGCTTAATTGCCCTACCCTCAACAAGGATAGGCTGAAACGCTTGAATGCCAAGTCTATGCAGAGTTGGTGCCCTGTTTAAGAGTACAGGATGATCCTTTATTACGTCTTCCAGTACATCCCACACAGAAGGATGAACCCTCTCCACCATTCTTTTTGCACTTTTTATGTTGTGGGCCAGGCCTTTTCTCACCAGCTCCCTCATAACAAAAGGTTTAAATAACTCTATAGCCATCTCCTTGGGCAGGCCGCACTGATAAAATTTAAGTTCAGGGCCTACCACTATTACCGACCTTCCCGAATAGTCGACCCTTTTACCGAGAAGATTCTGGCGGAATCGTCCTTGTTTACCCTTCAGCATATCTGAAAGGGACTTTAATGGCCTGTTGCCCGGTCCTGTAACAGGCCTGCCTCTCCTCCCATTATCTATAAGTGCATCTACAGCTTCCTGCAGCATACGTTTCTCATTTCTCACTATTATGTCAGGTGCTCCCAGGTCAAGAAGTCTCTTCAGCCTGTTGTTTCTATTTATTACTCTCCTGTATAAATCATTCAGGTCTGAAGTAGCAAATCTGCCACCATCCAGTTGCACCATTGGCCTCAGATCTGGAGGTATAACGGGAACCACATCCAGTATCATCCACTCGGGTCTATTGCCTGACTTTCTAAAAGCCTCTACCACTTCAAGCCTTCTTAAAATCCTGACCCTCTTCTGACCGGTACTTGTTTTAAGTTCACCTTTAAGTTCCATGGATAGTTTATCAAGATCTATTTCAGCAAGCAGCACCTTAATGGCTTCGGCTCCCATTCCCGCCTTGAATCTATTGCCATATTTATCTATATAGTCATGATATTCTTTATCATTTAAAACCTGTTTCTTGGAAAGCGGAGTGTCACCAGGGTCTAATACCACATACGAGACAAAATACAGCACTTTTTCGAGGGCTCTTGGAGACATGTCCAGTATCAAACCCATTCGGCTGGGTATCCCTTTAAAATACCATATATGAGAGACGGGAGCAGCCAGCTCGATATGTCCCATCCTTTCTCTCCTCACCTTTGCCCTTGTAACCTCAACTCCGCATCTATCACACACTACACCCTTATATCTGACTCTTTTATATTTTCCACAATGACATTCCCAATCCTTTGTTGGTCCGAAAATCCTTTCACAAAACAGCCCATCTCTCTCAGGTTTCAAGGTCCTGTAGTTTATAGTTTCAGGCTTTTTGACTTCACCATGAGACCATTCCCTTATTTTATTTGGTGAAGCCAGACTTATTTTAATGGAATCAAAGTTTGTCAAAGCCTCTGCCAAGGAGATTCTCTCCTTTCCCAATTATAATTTAGTATATTAAAAATCATCATCAACATCATACCTTGCAAAATCATCATCAAAGTTCTCTTCATTAAAACCAAAATCATCAGGTTCTTCCGGTTCGTTGTCATCAACCTCATCTTCAGTCTTTGCATAATCATCCAGATAAGGTGGAATATTAGATGGCACATCCTCATTGCCTTCTATATTAATATCCAGCTCTTCGTCTACATCCTCGTCCTCATCCTCAAACTCTTTAAGTTCAATCTCTTTATTGTCTTCTGTGAGGACTTTTACGTCCAGTGCCAGACTCTGAAGCTCCTTGATTAATACTTTAAAGGATTCAGGAACACCTGGCTCCGTTATATTCTCGCCTTTTACAATAGATTCATATGCTTTTACCCTGCCTACCACGTCATCTGATTTAACTGTCAAAATTTCCTGCAGGGTATGTGCAGCACCATATGCCTCTAAGGCCCATACCTCCATTTCACCAAACCTCTGGCCACCAAATTGAGCTTTACCGCCAAGAGGTTGCTGCGTAACCAGTGAATAGGGACCTGTAGAGCGGGCATGCATCTTATCATCTACCAGATGATGCAGTTTCAACATGTACATATATCCCACTGTTACCCTATTCTCAAAAGGCTCACCTGTTCTTCCATCATACAGTGTAATTTTGCCATCTTCTGAAAGCCCAACCTGCCTGAACAAATCTACTATGTCTTCTTCTTTTGCACCATCAAAAACAGGGGTTGCCACAAGCCATCCCAGAGCCTTTGCCACAAGACCAAGGTGTACCTCCAATACCTGGCCTATATTCATTCTGGAAGGAACACCCAAAGGATTCAATACAGTCTCTACAGGTGTGCCATCAGGTAAAAATGGCATATCCTCGACAGGCAGGATTCTGGATATAACACCCTTATTACCATGCCTTCCTGCCATCTTATCACCAACAGAAATCTTTCTCTTCTGAGCCACATAAACTCTTACCAGCTCATTCACACCGGGTGGCAGTTCATCTCCATTAGCCCTCGTAAATACCTTCACATCTACTATAATTCCGCCTTCTCCATGAGGCACTCTCAAGGATGTGTCTCTTACTTCTCTGGCTTTTTCACCAAAAATAGCCCTAAGCAGCCTTTCTTCGGCCGTCAGTTCTGTTTCGCCCTTTGGGGTTACTTTGCCTACAAGTATATCATCAGCACTTACTTCTGCTCCGATACGAATTATGCCCCTTTCATCCAGGTTCTTTATAGCATCCTCACCTACATTGGGTATCTCTCTTGTTATCTCTTCTGGACCGAGTTTGGTATCTCTGGCTTCTGCCTCGTATTCTTCTATGTGTATTGAGGTAAAAACATCCTCCATAACCAGTTTTTCAGATATCAATATAGCGTCCTCATAATTGTAGCCTTCCCAGGGCATAAACGCAATGAGCACATTCCTGCCAAGAGCTATTTCACCCATGTCAGTAGCTGGCCCATCAGCGATTACATCTCCCTTTTCTACCCTCTCTCCTTTGCTGACAATGGGTCTCTGATTTATGCATGTGCCCTGATTGGACCTCTTAAATTTCAGTATATTATATATGTCCCGTTCACCGTTGTCTTTTTTGATGACTATTTCATCAGCTGTAACTTTTTCCACAATACCGCTGTTCTTAGCCACTATAACCGAACCTGAATCCTTTGCTGCCTTGTACTCTATACCTGTGCCAATGATAGGAGCTTTTGGATTTATAAGAGGAACAGCCTGCCTTTGCATATTCGAGCCCATTAATGCCCTGTTGGCATCATCGTTTTCAAGGAATGGTATCATAGCTGTAGCAACGGATACAATCTGCTTCGGTGAAACATCCATATAATCTACATCTTTTGGCGATACCTGGATAATATCATCTCTATACCTGGCAGTTACTTTTTCATTTACGAAATGGCCTTCTTCGTCCAGAGGCTCATTGGCCTGGGCTATTATATAACCATCTTCTACGTCGGCTGTCATATATACTATTTCATCAGTAGCAATACCATTTTCTTTGTCGACAAGCCTGTATGGTGCCTCGATAAAGCCATATTCGTTAATGCGCGCATAAGTAGCCAAAGAGCCGATAAGACCTATATTCGGACCTTCTGGAGTCTCTATAGGGCATATCCTGCTGTAGTGAGAGTTATGGACATCCCTTACCTCAAATCCAGCATGCTCTCTGCTTAACCCTCCGGGGCCAAGAGCACTGAGTCTACGTTTATGAGTGAGTTCCGCCAGAGGATTGGTCTGGTCCATAAACTGTGAAAGCTGGCTGCTCCCAAAAAATTCTTTTATGGAAGCTACTACAGGCCGGATATTTATAAGCGCCTGCGGTGTCACTACATCCAGGTCTTGAATGGTCATCCTCTCTTTAACTACTCTTTCCAGCCTGGCCAGGCCTATCCTAAACTGATTTTGAAGGAGCTCCCCCACCGTACGAAGCCTTCTATTCCCCAGGTGGTCAATATCGTCTAACAGACCTATACCATTAGGCAAATTAATCATATATGATATAGAAGCAACAATATCTTCTCTGGTGATATATTTAGGTATAAGGTCTTCATACCTCTCTTTATAAAGCGCCTCAAACTCTTTCTGATTTGTGGCCTCATCAAGTATTTCTTTAAGTACTCTTAGATTAACCCTTTCTTTCACATTTAAATTATCAACACTGTATGGTATAGGATACTTTGTTATATCAACAGTATTATTGCCAACTACTGTTACAATTTTATCCTCTACCCTTACCTTCACACTATTAATGCTTGTGTTGTCAATATCATGAGCCTTTTCCCGGGAAATAGTCTCTCCCTCTTTTACTATGATTTCCCCTGTCTCTGGATTAACTATATCTTCTGCCGCTTTTTGCCCAGTAATACGATAAGACAGGGTCAGTTTTTTATTAAATTTATATCTACCAACTTTTGCCAGATCATATCTTTTGGAATCGAAAAACAATGAATTTATAAGTGTCCTTGCACCATCCACCGTTGGAGGTTCGCCGGGTCTCAATCTTCTGTATACCTCTAAAAGACCTTCCTCCTCATTCTTCGTATTGTCCTTGTCTATCGTCACTTTTATCCTTTCGTCATCACCCAGCAGCGCAACAATTTCCGTATCCATTCCATAGCCTAAAGCACGTAAAAAAACAGTTATAGGCAATTTTCTGGTTTTATCAATCCTAACTGAAAACACATTATTCTGATCTATTTCAAACTCAAGCCATGCACCCCTGTTAGGGATAAGTGTTGCAGTGAATATTTTCTTGCCTGACTTATCATCCTCAGCAACATAGTATGGTCCTGGTGATCTGACCAGCTGACTGACAATAACCCTTTCGGCACCGTTTATTATAAACGTACCGCTGTCTGTCATCAGTGGAAAGTCACCCATAAAAATCTCTTGCTCTTTAATCTCTCCAGTTTCTTTGTTGGTAAGCCTGACCTTCACTCGTAAAGGAGCAGCATAATTGACATCTCTCTCCTTGCATTCCTCAATAGAATACTTAGGGTTTTCGTCCAGAGAATAGTCAATAAACTCCAGAGAAAGATTGCCTGTAAAACTTTCGATAGGGGAGACATCTCTAAATACCTCCCTCAACCCCTCCTCGAGAAACCATTTATATGAATCTTTTTGAACATCAATAAGGTTTGGCATATCCAGTACCTCATTGATTTTTGAGAAGCTCATACGAGTCTTTTTGCCTACCTTTTCAGGATGTACCATCCAACATTCACCCCTTAACAAATTAGTCCTCTATAGGCAAAACCATTGAGTATTATTACTGGTATTATTCCCAGTGCTTACTTTTTTATACCACACCTCCAAAAAAGTACAATAATGCATCTTAATATATTATCATAAGGTTTCAATGAAGTCAAATAAATTTTTTAAATGGGTTCGTTGTAAAATTAAATGCAACAGGTTGAACAACACAAAAAAATTGGCAGCC
>JASEJQ010000067.1 GCA_030016635.1 Thermoanaerobacteraceae bacterium
GTCTGATGGTAAAAAAGTGATGATGGCTGCTGGAGACACTTTCAGGGCTGCTGCCAGTGAGCAGCTGGAGGTATGGGGACAAAGGTTGAATATTGACGTAATAAGGCATAAAGAAGGATCAGACCCATCAGCGGTAGTGTATGATGCTATAAATGCAGCTAAAGCAAGAGGAATTGACATATTAATCTGTGATACAGCAGGGAGGCTTCATACAAAAACCAACCTGATGAATGAATTGGGCAAGATAAAAAAGATAATTGATAGGGAATATAATGAGGCACAAAAAGAGGTTTTTTTAGTGCTTGATGCCACGACCGGGCAGAATGCTATTCAGCAGGCCAAGGTTTTTAAAGAAGCAACAGAAATAACCGGTATAGTACTTACGAAGTTAGATGGTACGGCAAAAGGTGGAATACTTTTAGCCATTAAATCTGAATTTGGTCTTCCAATAAGATATATAGGTATAGGAGAAAAAGCTGAAGACCTCCAGGAGTTCAAAGCCGATGATTTTGTCAATGCACTTCTTGATTTTTGATATTGACAAATGTTGCAATTTATAATATCATCTTACTGTCAAGGTTATTACCTTAACAGGCGGTGGAATAATGATTGAAAATAACTATGATTTTAACAATAAGTCCTCTGAGGTTGATGAAATAACAGAGATAAATATTCTATATGATTTTTATGGAGGATTATTGTCTAAAAGACAGGCTGATGTTATTGAACTGTATTATGAGGATAATTTATCACTGGGTGAAATAGCTGAGCAGCTTAATATTTCGAGACAAGCAGTTTATGATACTTTAAAAAGAGGGGTTAAACTGCTTAAAGGCTATGAAGAAATCTTGAAGCTTGTAAATAAATATGGGCAGGAAAAGCAGATATACAAGTCTATATTGCTTTTAATTAATACTCTTGAGGTGCAGTTGGCCAGTAATATAGGTGCAAAAGAAGATTATATAAATATACTTGAAGATATAAAAGTGAAAATTGAAGAAATTATCGATATTTAGGAGTGAAAATTAATGGCTTTTGAAAGCTTAACCTCAAAATTACAGGAAACATTTAAAAGGTTGAGGAGTAAAGGCAAACTTACTGAATCGGATGTCAAGGAAGCAATGAAAAATGTCAGAATGGCTCTCCTTGAAGCGGATGTAAACTATAAAGTTGTTAAAGATTTTATTAATAAGGTTAGCGAAAGGGCTGTAGGTCAAGATGTATTGGAAAGCCTGACACCGGGACAGCAGGTTATAAAAATTGTTCATGATGAGCTTGTTGAGCTAATGGGTAAGACTAATACTCATATAAATTTTGCCTCTAAACCACCCACTATCATTATGCTGGTTGGGCTTCAGGGGTCTGGCAAGACAACCACCTGCGGTAAGCTTGCAGCAGCTATTAAAAAACAGGGGAAAAGACCATTTTTGGTAGCAGCAGACATATATAGGCCTGCAGCTATAAAGCAGCTGCAAATACTAGGGCAAAATTTACAGGTTCCTGTTTTTACTATGGGAAACAATATTGATCCAGTTGATATATGCAAAAATTCAATCAATGAAGCATTAAGAACAGGCCATGATGTTGTCATTATCGATACGGCCGGAAGGCTTCACATAGATGATGAAATGATGGAAGAACTTAAAAATATAAAAGAAATTGTAAAACCTCATGAGGTTTTACTTGTGGTTGATGCAATGACTGGTCAGGATGCGGTAAATGTCGCACAGAATTTTAATGAGCAGATAGGTATAGACGGTTTAGTACTTACAAAACTTGATGGAGATACAAGGGGTGGTGCTGCTCTTTCAATACGTGCCGTTACAGGAAAACCAATTAAATTTGTAGGTATGGGAGAGAAATTGGATGCCCTTGAACCTTTTCACCCTGATAGAATGGCTTCACGAATTTTGGGGATGGGTGACATTTTAAGTTTGATAGAGAAGGCGCAGGAGAACTATGATCTTAAAAAAGCAGAAGAACTTCAAGAAAAGCTATTAAAACAGCAGTTTACACTGGAAGATTTTCTTGATCAGTTACATCAGCTTAAAAAGATGGGATCATTAAGCCAACTGGTAGATATGATTCCAGGGTTATCGCCCAAGCAACTTGCAGGTGTTAATGTAAATGACAAAGATATCTCCAGAATTGAAGCTATTATAAACTCAATGACCAGAGAAGAAAGAAAAGATCCCTCTATAATTAATGGCAGTAGACGAAAAAGGATAGCATTGGGCAGTGGTACATCGATACAAGACGTAAACAGACTGCTAAAAGAGTTTAGTGAAACGAAGAAAATGATGAAGCAATTTGGAAATATGGATAATATGAAAAAAGGTAGATTCAAGTTGCCGTTTATGCATTGAAAGGAGGTGAATAATTTGGCTGTCAGGATACGTTTAAGAAGAATGGGAGCAAAGAAAAAACCATTCTACCGTGTAATAGTGGCCGACTCAAGGTCTCCAAGGGATGGTAGATTTATAGAGGAGATTGGATATTATAATCCCATTTCCGAGCCTGAAGAAGTAAAAATAAACTCAGAAAAAGCTATATCCTGGTTAAAAAAGGGTGCTCAACCATCTGATACAGTGAAGTATCTTTTAAAGAAAAGCGGTATATATGATTTATATCTAAAGAACTCATAAGGAGAGGTTGGTGTTAAAATGAGCGAGTTGGTAGAGATTATTGCTAAAGCTCTGGTTGACAATCCAGATAAGGTAGAAGTTAAAGAAGTCGAAGGAGAGCAATCAATAATAATAGAACTTAAAGTTGCTCCTGAGGATATGGGTAAAGTCATAGGGAAACAGGGAAGGATTGCTAAGGCAATAAGAACAGTAGTTAAAGCAGCTGCTTCTAAAGAACATAAAAGAGTAATGGTTGAGATAATATAGGTGATTAAATGCTGGATTATCTGATAGTCGGGAAAATAGTAAATACAAAAGGTCTTGCGGGCGAGGTCAAGGTTTATCCCACAACGCAATACCCCGAGAGATTTGATGAACTTGCATTTGTTTATATTGAGTCAAACGGCAAGAAAAAACAGTATGATATTGAGCATGTATCATATACCAAAAAATTTGTTATCCTGAAACTCAAGGATATAGACAGCATAGAAGATGCTGAGAAACTGAAAGGAAACTTTTTGTATGTTGATAGATCACATGCCATAGAATTATCTGAGGATGAATATTTTTGGGGAGATATAATAGGACTAAACGTATATGATACACAAAAAAATTATCTCGGGAAAATACATGAAATATATTCACCAGGCAGTAATGATGTATATGAAATAATTGACCAAAATGAAAATAAAATTTTGATACCAGCAATTGCAGATGTAGTAAAAAAAATAGATTTAAATGGTGGATATATGATAGTGGAGCTCCTCAAGGGGTTGATTTGATGAGGTTTGATATACTGACCTTGTTTCCGGAAATGTTTGATTCAGTTTTTTCATATGGAATAATGAAAAGGGCAATGGATAATAACCTCGTTAGCATTAATTTACATAATATCAGGGACTTCAGCGAAGATAAATTCGGAAGGGTTGATGATTACCCATATGGTGGAGGCCCTGGCATGGTATTAAGACCGGAGCCTTTATATAAGGCGTTAAAAAGCCTGGACTTAGATGGGGATACTCCTGTGATTTATATGAGTCCCTCGGGAACTCTTTTCAATCAGCAAAAGGCAAGAGATCTGGCAGCCAAAGAACATATAGTGATTTTGGCTGGCCACTATGAGGGTATAGATGAGAGGATAATAATGACCTGTGTTACTGAGGAGATTTCTATAGGGGATTATGTATTAAGCGGAGGAGAAATACCGGCTATGGTCGTTGTGGATGCTGTAGCCCGACTTTTGCCGGGTGTACTTGGCAACATAACCTCTGTGGAAGATGAAAGTTTCAATAATTATTTGCTTGAATATCCGCAATATACAAGACCTTATGTTTTTAATGGAATCCCGGTACCTGAGGTATTGCTATCAGGTAATCATGCAATGATTAATAACTGGAGAAGAAAAAAATCGCTGGAAAAGACATTTTGTAGAAGACCTGATTTGCTGGAAAAAGCTCTTTTAGATGATAGTGATAATATGTATATAAACTCATTAAAACAGCTTAGAAAGGAGGGCAAAGATGAACCTCATAAATGAAGTGGAAAAAGAGCAAATGCGCAATGATCTGCCTCAATTTAATGTTGGTGATACTGTCAGGGTAAATTATCGAGTAATTGAAGGTAGCAGAGAGAGGATACAGCCTTATGAAGGCAGTGTTATTAAAAAGCAGCATGGTGGCTTGAATGAGACATTTACTGTAAGAAAGATATCATATGGTATAGGAGTTGAAAGAACTTTTCCATTGCATTCTCCTTTAATTGATAGTATTGAAGTAATAAAGAGAGGAAAAGTAAGAAGAGCAAAGCTTTATTATTTGCGAAATAAGGTTGGGAAAGCTTCAAAAATAAAAGAAATATAATTTATCCTTAGGGACGTTTTCGTCCCTAAATTTATAGGGAGATCTTTGTATGGACAAAAAAAATTTGCATGAGATAATAAGTTGGATAGAGGTCATAGTTACAGCATTTGTTATAGCCTTTTTGATACGAGGATTTATATTTGAGCCAATTACTGTAAACGGTGATTCAATGATACCTACCCTTCATAATGGTGAAGACTTGATAGTTTTTAAATTGCCATATAGATTTTCACCGCCAGATTATGGTGATATAATAGTTTTCAAGTATCCTTCAGATCCGAGGTATCATTATATAAAAAGAGTTATTGCCCTTCCTGGGGACAGTATTGAAATAAAAGATGGAGAAGTATATGTTAATGGAGAAAGACTTGTTGAACCTTATATAAATGAGAAGACCCTTATGGATTTTAAACTGGATAAGGTTCCTGACGATGCTGTATTTGTTTTGGGGGATAATAGAAATTGGAGCAGAGACAGCCGATATCCCGATGTAGGTCCTGTCCCATTTAAAAACATTATTGGAAAAGCTACGATAAGAATATGGCCTATCAGTAAATTTGGATTATTGAGGTAACAGTATATGGTGATTAATTGGTATCCTGGCCATATGGCCAGGGCAAGGAAACAGATAACGCAACAACTAAAGCTTATTGATGCAGTTATTGAGGTACTGGATGCAAGAATACCATATAGCAGCAGGAATCCGGATATTTCTTCTCTGATTAGAGGGAAACATCATATTATAGCTTTAAACAAAGCTGATCTATCTGATTGTATTATAACTGATTCCTGGATTGAAACCTTTAAGAAAAAATTTGGTGTAAAAGCAGCCCCTGTGGATGCTGTGAAAGGAAATGGTATAAAAAATTTACTTGAGTTTCTTGATGAGGTTCGAAATGGTGTGTCTGAAAAAAGAAAGAGTAAAGGCATGTTGCCCAGGCCGGTAAGGGTAATGGTCCTTGGTATACCTAATGTAGGGAAATCAAAATTGATAAACAGAATTGCAGGGATTAACAAGGTAAAAGTAGAAAATAAGCCTGGAGTAACCCGCTCACTTTCGTGGATACGTTTAAAAAATGATATTGAACTGATGGATACACCAGGACTTCTTTGGCCAAAACAAAACGATGAAAATGTAGGCATAAATCTCGCTTTAACGGGTACTATTAGACCCGATATAGTAAATATGTATGAACTCTCTTTGCACCTTATTAATAAATTGCAGAAAATAAAACCTGAAATATTTAAAGAACGTTATGGAATAGATATTTGCAGTGAGGCGGAGTTGATTTTCAATAGAATAGCTGATAGACGGGGATGTTTATTAAAGGGTGGAGAAGTAGACTATGATAGAACATCCAGATTGATTTTGATGGATTTTCAATCTGGCAAACTCGGGAAGATTTCCCTTGAAAAACCGGAGTGGTTTATAAAATGAAAGTAAATCCTAATATGTACATTGAATATAGGGAAACTGAAAGCTATACATTTTTAAAAATAGAATTTGGTAAACCTATAATTGGTACGTTAATTTCGAATGATAGTGGCCATTTTTTGAAATTTAAAAACCATATTTATAAATTATATAATATAGACTATCCTATATCCAATGGTTCAGAGGAAATTATTTTTTATCCTTTAACCCATAATAATGGGAAGCTTTATATTAAAATAATTGATTTTATAGGCAAAAAAGCAGCAGGAATTATCAATTCAGGTGATGAGACTAAAATTGCCTCAAAATTGCTTGAAGAAATGGGCCTGGAAAACAATAAGGATAATTTAAATTCTATACTGAAAATCTTTCATGGGAAATCTTTGGGACAGGATTATTTTTCATTGAGTAAAAACCAGCTTGATATACTTGACCGACTGGTTTTTGTTTTTTCTATCTTTCAGACAGGGTATAAGGACAATCTTCCTCCTTCCCTTATAAAAATAGAAAAATACAATAGCAGACATATTGAAAGTGATGGAGATATTACAAAACTGAATATATTTTATGAGTCTCCTGTACTTGGTTTAATTAATATAAAAATGGAATATAGTTCAAGAAAAAAATTGCTTGATATTGAATTTCATTCTGAAAAGCCCAATACTTTGGATCTATTATGTAAAAACCATTATGAAATTGAACGTTTACTAAAACCAATGGGATTTGGCGTAAAGTTGCACTACATAAGAGAAAGTTTTACTAACAATATTTTTGATTTTTTATTCATAAGGAGTTTTAATGAGAGGATATAGAAAATGGATATCCGTTTCAAAAAAGCTGTGGCGCTGCGCTACAGGTCAGAGTTAGCAGCACCGTTAGTTGTTGCAAAAGGTAAGGGAATTCTGGCAAAAAAGATAATTGAAACAGCAATGAATGGAAACATTCCTGTTATAGAGAACAAAGATCTCGCAGAGCTTTTATTTAAAATTGATATTGGCAATTATATACCACCGGAGCTGTATAAAGCTGTGGCAGAAGTACTCATATTTATTAAAAAACTGGAAAAAGAGGTATAAATATGCTGTCAAAGGTTAAATCTTTTGCTTTGCTTGGGGTAAATGGTTATATGATTAATGTAGAGACCGATATTTTCAACGGACTACCCGGGGTTGATATTGTTGGCTTAGCAGATACTGCTGTAAAAGAGGCAAGGGAACGGGTGAAATCTGCTGTTAAAAACAGTGGGTTCGATTTTCCTGTATCTAAGATTGTCATTAATCTGGCACCTGCCAGTACCAGAAAAGATGGGGCTTTTCTGGATTTGCCCATTGCAATCGGGATACTTACTGCGATGGGAATACTTAAGCAGGAAAAAGTAGATGAGTACATATTTATTGGAGAATTATCACTGGATGGTACATTACGGTGGGTACCAGGAATATTACCAATGGTTCTCGAAGCATATGAATTGGGATATAAAAACTTTGTCTTACCTCTTGAAAATGCTCCTGAGGCAGCTATAGTAAGCGGGATAAATGTCTGGCCATTTAAGAATTTGAAAGAGATTTATGAATTTTTATCTGGATACAGAGAGTGTGAAAGGTACGTTGACACAGGGGATGCCCCTATAGATATATATTATGATGTGGATTTTAGCGAGGTAAAAGGACAGGAAATAGCAAAAAGAGGTTTAGAGATTGCTGCTGCAGGTGGACATAATCTGTTAATGGTTGGTCCTCCAGGCACAGGGAAAACAATGCTTGCCAGGAGATTGCCTACAATTTTGCCTGACCTTACTTTTGAAGAATCCCTTGAGGTTACTAAAATTTATAGTGCTGCAGGACTTCTTAAAGGTCAATCGTTAATAAAGACCAGACCCTTCAGGACTCCACACCATACCATCTCTTCCGTTTCACTTGTTGGTGGTGGTACTATACCAAAACCTGGTGAGGTAAGCCTTGCCCATCATGGTGTACTGTTCTTAGATGAGATGCCGGAATTTAAGAGGGATGCCCTGGAGGCACTGAGACAGCCTATGGAGGACAGAAAAGTTACTATATCGAGGGTAAATGCTACTATAAGTTATCCTTCTGATTTTTTGCTTTTGGGATCGTCTAATCCTACTCCTTGTGGGTATTATCCAGGTGATCCATATCATATATGCAGATGTACCCCGGTGGAGATCAAACGTTATCAAAACAGGATCTCAGGTCCAATAAGAGATAGGATTGACATCTTTGTAGATGTTGATTCTATTGAATTTGAAAATTTACTTGAAGGCAATTATGCTGAATCATCAAAAGATATTAAACTGCGTATTGACAAAGCTAGATTTATACAGCTTGAGAGATATAGAGGATTGAAAATATTAAATAATTCACAGATTAAACCATCCATGTTTGCTACAGTATGCAGGTTAAATGGAAGCTGTAGAAAATTAATGAAAGAGGCTTATGATAAATTTCATCTTTCAGCAAGATCATATAACAGAATATTAAAAGTGGCCAGGACGATAGCAGATCTGGATGGCTCTCCTGATATTACGGATGACCATCTGTTAGAGGCTCTGGCATTCAGGGAGACCAGGCCGATTCCGGTTTATTAGTTAAAAAGCATTTATAATCTGGTTTATGTTTTTAAGGTTCAGGTTGCAGTCTAAGACTATCTCAATTATATCAAACCTTATACTCTTAAATTTTGGCCTGGTTTCACGTATAAATTCTAATGCTGTATTTTTAATACGGTTCTGTTTAAAATAATTAACAGATTCTGCTGGAGTTCCATAATTATTATTTGACCTAGTTTTTACTTCGTAAAACACAAGTACCCCTTTATCCAGACCCACAATGTCAATTTCTCCGGTTTTAATTCTATAATTTTTCTCAAGAATTTTAACACCATTTTCTGTTAAATACTTTGCGGCAATATTTTCACCCAGATTTCCTTTTTCTTTTCTATTCATTCTCCACACCTACAAATTTTTTACAAAAACTCAATCTATGTATTTCGCATATTCCACGTTTTTTAATGGCTTCAATATGCTCTTTGGTACCATAACCCTTATTTTTTTCAAATTGATAATCTCTATATATACTTGCGTAATCCACCATCATCCTATCCCTGATAACCTTAGCCACAATAGATGCACAGGCAATATTATATGATAAACTATCACCTTTTACAATTGAGGTTTTTGGTATACTAATAGAGTCGAGTTTTTCAGCATCTATCAAAAGATACTGCGGAGCTATATGCATGCTATCTACGGCTTTTTTCATTGCTAAACGGGTAGCATTTAATATATTGATAGAATCAATTACTTTTTCATCAACTACACCTATTCCATAAGCGATACATTCGTTTAATATTAATTCAAAAAGTTTTTCTCTTTTATTTCCAGTTAACTTTTTTGAATCATTAATACCTTCAATATAGCTGTCCAATGGCATGATTATACAGCAGGCCAATACCGGCCCAGCCAGGGGACCTCTTCCCACCTCGTCAATGCCCCCGATGTATTTTATTCCCTTTTCAAATAAAGATTTTTCATATGTTTTTAATTTAAGCAATCTTTCATATTCAAGACTGTCCATAACATCACCCTATTCTTTATTCTACATAAAATGAGATTTTCCTTTATTGCATGGATAATATTATTTGTGTTAATATAT
>JASEJQ010000068.1 GCA_030016635.1 Thermoanaerobacteraceae bacterium
AATGGATGAATTGGATTAATAATGACATTGAGAAAAGGATATATGTATGTTATAATTTAAATCCAAAGCGTAGGTGGCGTAGTATTCTAGTCAGCCAACCCGGCCTTGAAGACGGGCCTAAAAATCCGTCAAAGGGCACATCGATGAAGTTCCTTGCATGGGCTTCTGACGCCCAGTTGGGGGCCTGTGCAGGGAGTAAGGGGTGGGGGCGATCTGCAATGGCATGCAGGCGTTGACCCTCATCCCGCGGAGACCTGGGATCCATATACAGTTTGAGTTATTCATCTGTTTGTGATTCGGGTGTAACCTATCTGGGGGCAACCACAAATAGTGTAGCCTGCCTTGAAGTGGTATTGGGAGAGAGGAAATCCTTGAAACCAATACTGCAAAAGAGGCTATAGGTTGGGGAGGCTGTCGGGGAAAGCCCCTAGACTACTCACTAAAGGAGATACATTGGGGATTACGGTGCAGTCTTAGTGGTGATCCAGTTTGGCCTTGGGTGACCTGGCCGATCGGGATTTAAAGGGAAACCGCTGAACTGGCGACGGTTCAGTATCTCGATGGGAAATCCTACTGGACCTCAAGCTGCAAAATTTACTCAGTGTATTGCCACCTACGAGGCATTCTGGAGGATTATTAATGCGTAAAAATGATGTACATATAAACTACCGTTGGGTTTTGTATGTCTGCATATTGAGTTTTATCCTTTCAATTCTTATAAGCAGCCTTTCCAATTTGTTGCTTGAGGATGTTACCCTTGTTATAGCTTTTTTTATTCTCCTTACTATTATTTTTATTGGTATAATATTTGATATAATAGGTGTGGCCGTGACCTCGGCTGATGAAGAGCCTTTTCATGCCATGGCCTCTGATAGGGTTTACGGTGCTAAATACGCAATAAGGCTCATAAGGAACGCAGATATGGTTTCCAATTTTTGCAACGATGTTATAGGAGATATATGCGGTGTTGTAAGTGGTGTATCTATGGCTATAATCCTTACAAGATTTGGGATGATTTTTCCACTTTTTCAGACTGCATACATGAGTGTTATAATGAGCGCCGTTGTATCAACACTTACCATAGGAGGTAAGGCTATGGGAAAGTCTATAGCTATAGATAACAGTCGTTTTATTTGTCTATGGGTTGGGAAGGTTCTAAATTTAGTATCAGACAGGACAGGTATAGATATTCTCAATGATAAGAAAAATAAATCTAAAAGGAACAGAAAGGCAGATAGAAATGTATAAATATCTGGACAGTATTAATTTACCTACTGATTTAAAGAAATTATGCGACACAGAACTTGATAATCTATCAAAAGAAATAAGAGACTTTTTGCTGCAAAATGTTTCCAAGACAGGCGGCCATCTTGCGTCCAACCTTGGAGTTGTAGAATTGACCCTGGCCCTTTTATCTGTATTTAACTTTCCAAAGGATCGGATAGTATGGGATGTAGGGCATCAGTCTTACGTATACAAGATACTGACAGGGAGAAAAGATGAGTTTTCAAGTTTAAGGCAGCTGGGGGGTTTGAGCGGTTTCCCCAAAAGATACGAGAGTATATATGATATGTTTGAAACAGGACATAGCAGCACCTCCATCTCAGCTGCTCTGGGAATGGCCAGGGCAAGAGACCTCTCCGGCGAGGATTATCAGGTGGTAGCGGTAATAGGGGATGGCGCTTTAACTGGTGGTATGGCCCTTGAAGCATTAAACGATGCCGGTAGAAGCAATACCGATATCCTTATAGTATTAAATGATAATGAAATGTCCATATCGCATAATGTGGGGGGACTTTCTCTTTACTTAAGCCAGCTCAGGGCTACCCCTCTTTACTATAAGGTAAAGGAGGACGTAAAGCAGAAATTAAGACATGTACCTGTTGTTGGGGATAGGGTTACTAAGACCATCGAAAAGGCAAAAGAAAGTATAAAGTATTTAGTTATACCGGGTATGTTTTTCGAAGACCTTGGTTATACATATCTGGGACCTGTGGATGGCCATGATATTGTATCATTAAAAAAGATACTTGAAGCCTCAAAGGAAATTAAAAGCCCCAAGATAGTGCACGTTATTACTAAAAAGGGATTTGGATACGTTCATGCGGAAAAGAATCCTGACAGATTTCACGGGATAGATCCATTTGATATAAAAACAGGTGAGGTATTAAACCACCATGAAAGGAAAACTTTTTCAAAGATATTTGGCGAGGAATTGGTGAGGATAGCAGAAAGGTATAAAAGGGTCGTTGCAATAACTGCGGCTATGAAGGATGGCACAGGGCTCACAGAGTTTTCAAAGAGGTTTCCTGAGAGATTTTTTGATGTTGGGATAGCAGAGCAGCATGCAGTGACCATGGCAGCTGGCCTGGCCACGCAGGGGTACGTACCGGTCTTTGCTGTCTATTCAACGTTTCTTCAGAGAGGATTTGACCAAATTATACATGATGTATGCCTGCAAAACCTTCACGTGGTGTTTGCAGTGGACAGGGCGGGTTTGGTAGGCCGTGATGGAGAAACTCATCATGGCATGTTTGATCTATCTTATCTAAGCATGATACCTAATATGACTGTTATGTCGCCTATGGATGGACGAGAGCTTAAGGCAATGCTTAGATTTGCAGTAAATTATGATGGCCCTGTGGCTATAAGATATCCGAGGGGATACACTATGGAGGAAGGTATAGTGGATGATTTATCATACGGCAGAGGGGAATTGATAACTACGGGGGATGATATAACTATAGTATGCGAAGGCATAATGTCAAATACGGTAAAGGATATTCTTGACGACTTTAAAGCTATGGATATACATCCAGAAGTAATAAATGCCAGGTTTGTAAAACCTGTTGATAAAGAACTCATTCTTTCTTCTGTCGAAAAGACTGGCAAACTTTTAGTTATTGAAAATAATGCGTTAAAAGGCGGGTTTGGAAATGAAATTTTGCAAATTATTGCTGAAAAAAATATAAAAAATGTTAAAATAAAATTGTTGGGCATACCAGATAATTTTATCACTCATGGTAGTCCTGAGGAATTATATAAATTATGTGGTCTAGATGCCGATTCTATAAAAAAGCAGGTTCTGGAAATGGTGGGTAATAATGAACAAAAAGGAAAGGCTTGATGTGCTCGTTTTTAATAAGGAATTAGCATCCAGCAGAGAGACAGCAAAAAAATTAATAATGGCTGGAAATGTGCTGGTAAACGGACAGGTCATGGATAAACCTGGGACACCAGTAAACATGGATTCAGAGATAACATTAAAGAAAACCGTGCCTTATGTGAGCAGGGGTGGGTTAAAACTGAAAAAGGCCATAGATGAATTTGGTATTTCAATTCAGGATAAGGTTGCAGTGGATATTGGTGCTTCCACAGGCGGGTTCACTGATTGCCTTCTTCAAGAAGGAGCTAAAATGGTTTACTCGGTAGATGTAGGTTACGGGCAATTAGCTGAAAAACTAAGAAAAGACAGCAGGGTAATGGTAATAGAGCGTAAGAATGCAAGATACTTAAAAGCAGAAGATATCGGTGAAAAAGTAGATATTGTTACTATCGATGTATCTTTTATTTCCTTGGATAAGATATTTATACCGGCAGCCTCACTATTAAAGGACAATGGTATTATAATATCATTGATAAAACCACAGTTTGAGGCAGGCAAAGAGTATGTTGGCAAAAATGGTGTGGTAAAAGACCCAAAAGTTCATGAAATGGTAATAAATAAGGTGTTTTCTAATGCCCGTCAGGAGAGACTCTATATGAAAAACATTACCTATTCACCGATAAAAGGACCCAAGGGTAATATTGAATTTCTGGCACTTTTTGATAAGAGTGAGGGTTTATTCGATATGGATAAAATACACCGGGTTGTTGAGGATGCTCACAGTAAACTTGTGGGAGGAGTTTTATGAAAAACATTGGTGTTATATCCAACATCCAGAAAGATGTCGAACTGCAAACCACCATTGCTACCGTTAAATATATCGAAGAAATGGGATGCTTTCCACTCTTAAATGAATTTATGGCTTATAAAATAGGCCGAAAAGAACTTGGCTTAAAGCTGTGGGAGATATATAAAACCTGTGATTTAATTGTTGTTCTGGGAGGTGATGGCACATTACTAAGTGTTGCCAGACAGTGTGCACCATATGGAAAACCCATACTTGGCGTAAACCTTGGTCATCTTGGTTTTCTCACAGATGTAGAGGTTGGTGAACTTTATACAGCACTGAATAAATGCATTAATGGCGACTACACCATAGATGAGAGGATGATGCTGGAAGCGGTTATTTTAAAAAATGAGGTGGAAATGGAAACCTATACAGCCTTAAATGATATAGGGATAACCAAGGGGTCGTTTTCACGGATGATTCATCTCAAGACATATGTAGATGATGAGTATGTCGATACATATTCCGCAGACGGGCTTATAATATCAAGCCCTACCGGTTCAACAGCGTACTCCCTCTCAGCAGGAGGTCCTATATGTACGCCAAACATAGAGCTGCTAATTATAACCCCAATATGCCCGCATACATTGTATTCCAGATCAGTTATTGTATCACAGGAAAGTACGGTAAAGATTACGATACTTGATGAAAATCAGGATATCATGTTAACCGTAGATGGACAGCAAGGCTATAAATTGAATATGGGAGACGAAGTGGTTGTGAGAAAATCCCAGTATCATACCATGTTGATAAAAACCTCCGGGAAGTCATTTTTTGATGTACTCAGAACTAAGTTAAAAGAATAATAGTGAGGTGTAGAATCATGATGAAAATAGCACGTCATGCAAAAATACTTGACCTCATAGAGAGAAAGCCGATAGAAACCCAGGAAGAACTGGCAGAGGAACTTAAGAGAGAAGGAATAGACGTAACTCAGGCTACAGTTTCAAGGGATATTAAAGAGCTGAGGTTGGTAAAGGTTCTGGCAGAAAACGGACATTACAAATATGCTCCTCTCAAACAACAGGATGAAGGAGTAATGAACAGGTTGACAACTCTACTAAAGGAGTCCTTAGTAAGGGTGGACTATGCCGGGAACATTGTAGTGTTAAAAACCCTTTCTGGTACAGCTATGGCGGCGGCAGCAGCTATTGATGCCCTGAATATGAATGAAATTGTGGGTTCAATTGCAGGTGACGATACTATATTTTTGCTCATTAGAGAGGATAATCAGACCGGTGACGTTGCAAGCAGGTTTAGCAAATATATTAAATAAGGTGATTGGTCATGCTTTTATCTTTAAGTATAAAAAATTTTGCATTAATAGAGTCTCTTGATATTGATTTTGCAAATGGACTTAATATTTTGACCGGTGAAACAGGTGCAGGCAAGTCAATAATAATTGATGCTGTCAATGTACTCCTGGGCGGAAGGTCTGACAAGGATTATATAAGGACTGGTGCGGACTCGGCATTTATTGAAGGGAGTTTTGACATTCAGTCGGTGAACGAAGAGCTTTTTGACCTTTTAGGGGAACTTGGCCTTTCAGATAGTGATATTTTGATAATTACAAGAGAGTTTAACCAGAATGGGAAAAGTGTGTCCAGAATAAATGGCAAACAGTATCCATTAAATATAATAAAAGCTATCAGCAACAATCTGTTAGAAATTGTGGGGCAGAATGAAAATCAGAGTCTCCTCAATGTGAATAATCACATAAAACTGCTGGATGCTTTTGGCAAAAATCAACTCAAGCAGATTTCTAGAAGGGTTGAGGAACTTTGCAGGGAATTTGAAGAGAAAAATGATAAGTTTACGGAACTCCACAACATGGAAAGAGAAAAGGCAAGGACAATAGACGTACTGGAATATCAGCTTAAGGAAATACGTTCATCTAATCTTCATGTTGGTGAAGATGAAGAACTGGAGGAAAGAGAGAAAATAGTAAAAAACGCCAAAAAAATTTTTGATATTTTAAAGGATTCCTATGAAAGGATGTATGGTGGTTCCTATGCCATTATTGATAATCTGGGCATCATAATGAATGGCCTGGAAAAAATAAAAGAGTTTAAAGAGTTCCTTGAATTTTATAATACAGTCAGTAACAGCTATTATAGCATCGATGATACCGCCAGAGAGATACGCAATTATCTTGATACATTTGAGTACAACCCTGATGAGCTTACATGGATTGAAGAACGTATCAATCAGATAAATGAATTAAAACGTAAATATGGTGTTAACATAAAGGATATATTAGACTATAAAGAGAAGATTGAAAACGACCTGAAAAAGCTGAAGAGTAATACTGAAGAATTGAAAAATCTTGAAAATGAGATACGAGAGATTCAAAAGCAATATCTGGAGAGTGCAATAAATTTAAGTGAATCAAGGAAAAAAGTTGCTCAAGAGCTGGAAAAAAGGATAAAAGATGAGCTTAAGGAATTGAACATGGGAAACTGCAAGTTTAAGGTAGAAATTAATTCAAATATGAATACTATAAGTATAAACGGGATAGATAAGGTAGAATTTTTAATTTCAACCAATCCTGGAGAGCCGCTGAAGCCACTGGCTAAGGTGGCATCAGGAGGGGAGATGTCCAGAATACTCCTGGCATTGAAGGTGGTATTTGCGGACGCGGATAAAATAAATACGCTGATATTTGATGAGATAGACAGCGGAATAAGCGGGAGAGCAGGACAGGCAGTGGCCATGAAGCTTATGGTGCTTTCAAGAAAACATCAAATAATATGTATAACACACCTGCCGCAGATAGCCTCCATGGCCGATGAACATTTCAGGATTGAAAAAGAAGTAGTGAAAGATTCCACATATACTATATTAAGAAAACTTAATGAGAATGAACGCATTAGAGAAATTTCAAGAATGATTAGCGGTAGCAACATTACCGATGCATCAATTAAAAATTCCCAGGAAATGTTAAACATAGCACAATCCCTTAAAGAATCAGTTTTGTTAAAGTAGTATATAATACTACTTTTTTTGTTAGTATAAATCCCACTTTAAGAGGCCATTTTATAAATAGCTTTATCTCATTTTAAAAGAAAAACGATAAAGCTTAAAGTGGGAGAGTGGTAAATTTGAATAAACAGAAAATATCAAAGATATTAGCTGTTTTTCTTATTTTTTTGTTAGTTTTTATTGATTATGCTTTCCCTTTAAGATATATAAATGATATGCCTGATGAAATAAGGGTTATAGAAGGCTCTCAGCAGAGTTTTGATTTTAAACTGCCCAAAGTAATTAAGATAAATTTTGATACAAGTGTCGTTCAGCTTAAAAATGAGCCTCTTACAATTAATACCCTGAAAGAAGGCAAGTCAGACCTTGAGTTTTATCTGTTTGGTTTGCTCCCACTCAAAAGGGTAACTTTAAATATTGTACCCGGTGTTTATGTTATACCTGGCGGTGAACCTATTGGAGTAAAAGTTAAAACTAAAGGTGTAATGGTAGTTGGACTTTCTGAGGTAATAGGTATTGATGATAGGGTTTATAAACCTGCCAGAGATGCTGAAATACGGACTGGAGACATCATAGTGTCGCTTGATGGCCATGACGTAAATTCTGCTGATGATATTACAAGGTGGCTAAACCAGGCAGGAGATAAAAAAATTTCTGTTTTAATAGAAAGAAATGACAGGATTCTTGAAAAATGGATAAAACCGGTGAAAGCTAAAGAAGATGAAAATTTCAGGATAGGCCTTTGGGTAAAAGACCATACAGCTGGAATAGGAACTCTGACATTCGTTACTGAAGATAATAAAATGTTTGGCGCCTTAGGTCATCCCATAACTGATTCATCCACCGGTGAGATTATGTCTTTGAGTGAAGGAGAGATATACAGGACCGAAATAACATCAATAGAAGAAGGTAAAAAAAATAAGCCAGGGGAAATACGTGGAGTATTTAAAGATGAGTCAAGCCCTTTAGGATACATTGAAAAGAATACACCTTTTGGCATATATGGGTATATCAATGGAGTCAAAGAAAATAGCAGCATGATTCCGGTCGCATTACAGTCAGAAGTAAGGCCGGGTCCGGCAAAAATCTTGATAGACCTGGACAACAGTGGTATAAAATCATATAATGTAGAAATACAAAAGACAACAGTTCAAAGCATACCATCATCAAAAAGCATGATAATAAAGGTAACCGATAAAGAGTTGCTTGATAGGACAGGAGGAATTGTACAGGGAATGAGCGGAAGTCCAATTGTACAGGACGGAAAACTGGTAGGTGCAGTTACTCATGTTTTTGTAAATGACCCTACAAAGGGTTACGGAGTTTATATAGAATGGATGATGAGTGAAGTAGAAACCGATAAATATAAAGCTGTATCAGGATAAGCCGGTTTTTTCCGGCTTATTTTTTATTAATAATTTGGAAATGATAGCAGGAAAATACAAATAATTGTCGAATATAAAAAGTATTGAATTTTGAATTTTTGATTTTAGAAAGAGAGGGTGCTTTAAAAAGATGGATAAAATATATAGTATAGTTATCGTGGATGACAACAAGGAATTTTGTACAATTCTTAAAGACTGCCTGGAAAGAGATGAGGGTATAAAGGTAATAGGTACTGCAAATGACGGTAATCAGGCCCTCAAGATAATTCAGGATACTCAACCCGATCTTATCATACTGGACATAATTATGCCATATCTGGATGGACTAGGTGTACTGGAAAAATTACCGATGATAAAATTAAGCAGATTGCCAAGAATTATTATTTTATCTGCGGTAGGACAGGATACGATCACTCAGAAAGCGATTTCTATGGGTATAGACTACTATATAGTGAAGCCTTTTGATATGGATACATTCGTTCAGAGGGTTCGTGAGGTGCTTAATATAAAAGGAAGCAGGCCAATCAAAGTCTATGAAATGGCTTCACCTAAGTACAGGAAGACAGATGAGCCGGACATCGAACTTCTGGTTACCAACATAATTCATGAGATAGGGGTACCGGCACACATAAAAGGATATGTCTACCTGCGAGATGCTATTATGATG
>JASEJQ010000069.1 GCA_030016635.1 Thermoanaerobacteraceae bacterium
CCAGGCCAGGTCTGTCACCCGAGTTACAATCTCACCCCTTGATGGTTCCCCTTCAAAATCCAGTTCAGTCTCTCCATCATTCACCTGTATCCCCCTCAGCAAAAATATTAAGGGAGTACTGCTTCAAAATGCAGTAACTCCCTTATAAATCTATATATTTATAATCAGTATAGAACAATTACCTTGCGAAATCAAACCTCAGAACCAAATGGTATATGTCAAGAATACCTTATCCCAGGACTGCGCCGCCTATAACCGTATCCGCACCGCCATAATAAACGTAAATAGTATCGTCTTTAACCGCATTGCCACAGCTAAACACAACATTGGGAATGTGCCCTTCCCTCTCCCAATCCAACTCAGGCTCTAAGATAGGCTCTTTCTGTCTTGAGATAACCTTTGATGGGTCTTCCAAGTCAAGAAGAGCCACCCCAAGCCTATACACATTGTCCTCGTCAGCTGCATGGTATATTAAAAACCAACCATCCTTCGTCTTAACCGGCGGTCCTCCAATACCCACTCTTGCACTCTCCCATGTCCCCGGGATAGGCTTTATTATAGGCTTATGGCCATACCAGCTCTTTAAATCATCAGAAAATGCTATCCAGATATTGGGATACCTTCTATGTAACATCACATATTTCCCGTTAATCTTTTCGGGAAACAAGGATGCGTCCTTATTGGGTTCATCCAACACAACGCCATGTCTCTCCCAGTCAATCAAATTCGTAGAAGTCGCCAAACATATCCTGTAATCGCCATCGAATCTACCGCCAAAAGCTACATACATCATATAATAAATACCATCAATTTTCACTACTCGAGGGTCTTCTATCCCTTTCGCTTCCTGAGGTGTTTCATTAGTAAAAATAGGCTTGTCCAACCTCATAAAATCTATCCCATCTTTACTTACTGCATATCCCAATCTGGAAATATATTTACCGTATTTAGCATGAGGCCCTACGTCAGTTGCCCTGTAAATAAGGTGAAACAAGCCATTGTCATAAATAGCTGCTGTATTAAAAACCGCTGCTTTTTCCCACTCATGCCCTTCTTTGTCTTTAGGAACAAGTATTGGTTTATCCGATAATCTCTTCAGTTTGATCACTTTATCCACCCTTCTTAAAATTTTACTTTTTCTTTCTCAATGACTGCTACACCAATTACGGTATCTGCCGCACCGTAATAAACATAATACACACCATTTACTTCCACCGTGCCACAACTGAATACCACATTAGGCACAAGCCCATTTATTTCCCAATCGAGCTCAGGCTCCAAAATAGCCTCTCTCTGCCTTGCAATAACCCTTGACGGGTCATTTAAATCCAAAAGAGCTGCTCCTAATCTATACACGTTATTTTCATCAACTCCGTGGTATATAAGAAGCCACCCATCCTCCCTTTTTATAGGAGGTCCTGCTATGCCAATCTTTTTTGATTCCCATGTACCAGGTATTGGAGACATTATAATTTTATGATCATACCAAACAGTCAAATCATCAGAATATGCAACCCAAATGTCAGGCATTCTTCTATGAAAAAGCACATACCTGCCATTTATTTTTTCGGGCAAAAGCGCCGCATCTTTATTGGGCTCATCAAGAACTACCCTGTGTCCCTCCCAATTCTTTAAATCATCGGACCACGCCATACATATCCTAAAATCCAACCAGCTCCTTCCCCCAAAGCCTGTGTAGAGAATATAATACTTATTGTCAATTCTTGTAATTCGGGGATCCTCTACTCCCCACGCCTCTTGTGGGGTTTCTCCCTTTAAAACAGGCTGGTCAAATCTTTTAAAATTGATACCATCCTCGCTTACAGCATACCCAATTGAGGATACAAATTTATAATTTTCTTCTGGCTTCTCTGTATTTAGAATAAACTTATTATTAGAAGCCCTGTAAAACAAATGGAATTTATTGTTCTCATGAATTACCGCCGCATTAAAAACTGCCTCCCTCTCCCACTCATGTTCTTTTATTGGTAACAATACAGGATTATCACTGAGCCTCTTCAGCCTGAACATATTTATACCCCCCTTATATTAAGATTGCAACTGCTCCATTCGCATTTACAGTAAAACTTTCTAAATCAATCTGCTTTCCGGTAATCAAATCTTGTATTCTCTCATTATTTCTGTTTTCTTTCACATCTTTTAAGTTTATTTTACTTTTTATATCCATATCTTCATGGTTTATAAAAATTATAAGGGTTTTATCTTCATAATCAAATTCCTCAACCTCAATATAAGGGGAGTCTACACTTACATCGTACCTTATTCCACTTAACTCCTTGGCATATGTATAGATCAAATAAGACTTGTCAGATTTATATACATCTGGCATATAACTTAAATAAAGTTCAATAGGATACGTGACAAGAATTGTTTTCCCCTTGCCATATCTATTTACAACCACTGCTGGATGTCCCTCAGCATCATCGGCAATTATGCGGCCTGTTGTCGGTTTTACAATAAGTCTTTTATTAAATTTAAGAGCCCTGTAATTTAAATCAATCCCAAGTTCCTCACAATGCATTGATACTGTCTTATTTTTAGGCACCATAGAATATTGCGTTTTAACTCCAAATACCTCATCAAAACCTTCTACAGATATTCCGTCATATGACGTATATAAAGTGCCGCCATTTTTGATAAATCCCATGACTTTAAGCCACTGATCATAATTTAAATGCCCTTTTCTATAAGCGGAAGGCAGGATAAGCATTTTATACCTGTTAAAGTCCCCATCAGCTCTTACCAATTCAACGTCTATACCTGCTTCTTTTGCAAGTATAAAGCTATTTAAAAGGACTCTAAAATTTCTTTCTGGAGTATAGTCATCCCCCACAAATAAAGCATTATAATACTTATCAGGAACGATTATTGCAGCATCGCACTTTTTGTGTTTTAACTCCTTATACTCAATTCTATTTATAAAGTCAGAAAAAGCTTTTATTTCAAGTCCTGCTTTTTTAACTCTGCCATCAACTGCTGTTATCCCAAATTGCGTTTCAAAAGGGGTGGAATTATACGGAAGCCTTTCACCAACAGAAAAATCTCCAAAACACCACGCTATTGCACCTATCGATTCATTCGCAAGGAGGCTGTAAAGCACTACTCTGTAATAATCCCCTTCTATGTTTTCAGACATCATGAGGGTGGTTGCACCAAATTCTTCGAGTAACACTTTTTTGCCGCCCATAGCCTGAGTAAGCTTAGAGGCGAATGGCGCTATGTAAGTGCTTCTTATAGAATTTACAGGGTCTATACATGCGTCTGTGTAAATCGGATATGCGTGCATACACAGAAAATCGTTGCCTTCTTGCATGTCTTCAGGATAAAAATTATTGTCGCTGAGAAGAGATGCCTGGTGTATTCCAAGTGTTACAGGATGATTTTTGTCGTATTTTTTTATCTCATTTGATAAGACATAGTTCCACAGCCAAGCATCATGTCTTGACTCTGCTTTTACATAATTATCTGGCTCATTTGAAAGGTCCCAAAACAAAATAGCAGGTTCGTCTTTATACCTTTCTGCAAAAAATCGCACCAGCTTAAGTTGGTACCTCAACATAAATGAATCACTGTATATATTCCTACCTTCTCTCCACGGCACATCCCAATTCTCACCGCTCATGTGCCCCACAAAAAAAGTGGGAGCAATTTTCATATCCACTTCATGGCATATTTTAATGAGCTCATCAAATTTCTCTATCGCTTTTTCTGATATTACATCAGGCTTTGGCTGAAAATCCTCCCAAAAAAGATTTATTCTCATTACATTAATACCTAATCTTTTCGCCTCAATAAATTCACTTTTTATCTCATCATAGTTCCACTCTTTCCACATCTCAATACCATGATTTCTTGGCCAGTAGTTAGCTCCTATTACAAATTCATCGGTAAATTTTGTCATAACCCCACCTCCGTCACATCATTTTAAGACAAACTGTATGCCTTCTTTAAAATTCTTGCTAAAAATTATAAACAAAATAAGTATTGGAAGTGTCAAAATTACAGATGCAGCATACATCGGACCTGGATATGCACCATATGGCCCAAACATCTGTGCCAGCATAACATTCAAAGTAAGAAGGTTCTGATTATGCACAACAAGCATATCCCATAAAAGCTCTACCCACCTTTCCATAAACAAAAACAGAAAAATAACTGTGGTAATTGATTTTGACATTGGCAAAACGATTCTAAAAAGTATTTTTATCTCATTTGCACCATCTATCTTTGCGGCTTCAATTAACTCATTTGGTATCGCCTTAAAAAAATTTGTATACATAAATATTGCCCACAAACTTACAGATTTTGGAATTATCATGCCCCAATAGGTATCATATAATCCCAACTTCCTCACTAGTATAAATGTAGGTATTAAAAGAATAATTGAGGGATAAAACATTTGAAACATAATAACATTGTTTATTGTTTTTTTACCTTTAAAAACCAATTTTGACAAAGCATAGGCTACTAATATCGCTGTGACCATCATTAAAAAAGTAGAAGAAACAGTTACAATCATACTATTAGCAAAAGCTCTAAGCCATGGTCGCGGCATAACATCGGTTCCTCCAAACAGAAGCCATATATAAGATTTCAAGGTAAGTCCTGTTGGTATTATTCTTCTATCAACTTGATCCCATGGCGCAAGTGAATTTAATATCATATATACATATGGGTACATCATTATAATCAAAACAATAATCGCTAATGTGTATAATAATACAGTTTGCAATCTTTTATTTTTAGTCCCAACCATATTTTTCACCCCAAACTTCCAATAGTTTACGAACTACTAAGATAGTAATAAATGTCACCACAGAATCAATAATTGCAATTGCAGAGCCATAACCTGCGTTTAGCTTACTAAAAGCCTGGTTATATATTTCCATCTGCCAGGTATTTGTTGAAAGTCCTGGACCCCCTCCTGTCAACACATACGGTTCTGTAAAAATACCAAATACAAGCCCAACTGCCAGTATAGTTACAGTAAACATGGCTGGATATAAAAGCGGCAGCGTAATTTTAAAGAATCTCACCCAACCTGTTGCACCATCTATGGCAGCAGCTTCATATACTTCGGTAGGTATACTCTCTAAACCTGATGTCAGTATGAGCGAATAATACCCCATAAATTTCCACGCTATCATGACAGAAATAATCAACGGGGCAAGCGTTGATGAGCCGAGCCAATTAATATTCAAATCCCACGTGTTCCTCAGCCATACATTTAAAGCACTGTTATATGACAAAATACCTCTTACAACTATTGAGGTGGCAACGCCGGAAGCAAGGTAAGGCAAAAAATATCCTACAGAAAAAAGACTTTTAAACCTCGGCAAGCTGTTTATAATAAGAGAAATTGCCAAAGAACCAATTAATACAATGGGCACAAACATTGCCATAAATTTATAAGTCACAAAAAACGCAGCCCTAACTTCTTGGCTTTTTACAGCTTTAACAAAGTTTAAAAAGCCAACATTCTCATATTGAGGCGAAATGAGATTCCAGTTAGTAAAAGATAAAAATAACGCTCCAAAGAGTGGAATTACAAAAAATATTAGACTATATAAGAGGTATGGGCTGGCAAAAAGCCAACCCAATTTTTCTTGCCTTCTTTTCATTTAAGAACCCCCTGAACAGCTTGTTTCATATCATCCCAGGCTTTTTGAGCATCTATTTGTCCTGCCACAACTGGATTTACAGCCTTCTGTCCAATTAATGTCTGGATATCATTAAATTTAACATTATCAAACGGCGGAATAGCATTAGGTATCGATTCCGCATAAAGTTGAAGCTCTGGATGATCTTTCAGATATGCCTTAAATTGTTCGTTTGTATTAACATCATCCCTTGCAGGCGGAAGGTTTGTAATTTCAAACCATTTCATATCGTTTTCAGGATTAGAATATACCCATTTTATGAACTCCATCGCTGCTTCTTGCTTTTCAAGGCTAGATTGTGCATATATTACAAGACCCTTTGTGTCAGCAAATGTCTTTACATTGTTTGTACTCATTCCATCCGGTACCGGAGGTGGTGTAAGTACATAAGTTTCATTCAATTTAAGCTCCGGATATTTGTCTTTCCATGTGCCAAATGTCCAAGGTCCAATTGTCGTCCAAACACTCACCCCCGTTTCAAAGGGATCCGTTGCCACTTGTGTCAATAAAAGTTTATTTTTTGCCATATCTTCAAGGAATTTAAGTGTAGCCACACCAGCTTTATCATCGGCAACAAGCGTATTGCCTTCTATAAATTTATTACCGTTTGATGCCGCATCATAAAGCATAAAGAAGTCAAACCATCTTTTCCACCAGGTAGAGTCAATTAAATCAGGATTTGCCCATAAATATTTATCTGGATATTTTTCTCTTAGTTTTTTCCCTAATTCAATAATTTGACTATAAGTTTTTGGGGGTTCATCATATCCTAATTGTTTTAAAATATCAATCCTCCATGCAAAGAGCATAGCGTTTGAATATATAGGCAACACATATTGATGACCATCTGCAAATTTCCATGCCTGGATTGTATCTTCCATATTTCTGCTCTTTATAATGTCATTCCAACCATCCATTGAATCAAGGGGAACTAAAGCTTTGCTATCCACAAGTTGTGCCGCAAAACCACGGGAAATGTTTTCAGAAATTGTAGGAGCATTGCCACCTGCTAAAGCCGCCTGTATACCAGCCTCAGATGATGGCGTCTCTGGCATTGGGCTTACATTTACTTTGATATTTGGGTTGACCTTTGAGAACTCTTCAGCCATTTGTTTCCAGAAAGTTTGTTGCGGAGGATTTGGAGCAGCCCAAAAATCGATTGTCACAACCCCTTCCTTACTCGTCTGCGATGCTTCATTTTCTGATTTTGTGCTAGTCCCACACCCTGATAAAAGTGATGCGACAAGGACAAAAACCAGAATGCTTTTAGCTATCTTTTTCATAAAGTGCACCTCCAACTAATTAATTTTATTTAGAAAACAACTTAAATGTTGTTCTCTTGTCCTTTATCAAAAGCCTTAATTTTTAATTTCCTTCACTGACTCCCTCACTATCAACTTAACCTCCATCCGTATATAGTCACAGGGCTCTTTTGGGTTTTCCATCCTCCACAAAAGCCTTTTTACAGCTTTTGCTCCCATAAGTTCTTTATTTATGCGGATAGTAGTCAAATGTGGTGTCACAATGTTGCATATATCAATATCATCAAAGCCAACTACAGAGATATCGTCAGGTACTTTAATACCCAAAATGCTCAATGCATTGTACAAGGTAATAGCAGCACTGTCATTGGAGCATACCCATGCAGTAGGAAGTTTATCTAACTTCGAGATAATATTTGCTACCTCTTTGTAGTTTTTGCTTAAAACATATTGTTCTACCTGTCCTATTACACAATATCCAGGATTTACATTAAATATGGGATCTACATTAAGTCCTGCATTTCTCATCGCCTCGTTAAAGCCTAACCATCTTTCTTTAAAACTTAAAGAAAAATCGATTTCACCAAAAAAACCTATTTGTGTATGTCCTTTTCGAATAAGATATTGCGTTGCCATATATGATCCGGACATATTTTGAGTTAATACAGCATCTGTACTTATAGTAAATGAACAATGGTCAACAAGGACAGTTGGTATATCATACTTCAATAATTTTTCAAGATGTTCATCTTTTATAGTACCTACAACTATAATTCCAGAGACCTTTCTCCTCTCAATGCTTGATGGAATCTCAAACTTATCACTGGTCATGAAGTTTACTAAAATATCATAATTATTTCTTTTAGCTTCGTTTTCTATTCCTAAAATTACCTTCGTATAAAAATGAGTATCGCGGAAATTTCTCTCTTCAACCATTAGGCAGATATTCCTGAGGCGATTCCTGGCAATAAAAGAGGGATTTTCATCGAAATACCCCATTTCGTCCGCAGTTTTTATAACCAAATTCCTTGTTTCTTCGCTCACACCCACTTTATCATTTAAAGCCAGTGAGACAGCATTAACCGACAGGTTCAACCCGTCAGCAATATCTTTCATTGTAATTTTTTTTCTTTTAATTGGCCTCAAGTTTAGCACCCCTGAAAATCGTTTTTTCAAAATAAATTATAAATTGGCTTAGTTTACTTATCAAGCAAAATTTACTTGAATTATCATAGATTTTACTTGAATATTGTTTACTACAACGATTACCTGTAGTATATTTGAAATAAACAAGTAAGAATGTACTTACATCTAATTTATAATTCAAGTTTTTAAAGTAGCTGTGACATCAAGGGTAGGCACTCCGTTTTTTGGTGTGCCGGATGTTTTTAACAAACGTCAAGTTTATGTTCTCATTATAGTAATTATCAACCGATGTCAATGGAATGCAGGATTGCCCAAACAGGTCTGTTCCATTTTTTTGTGCCAGTCTGATACAAATATTTAACTTTTTATTAACCCTTTTGTATAAAAGATACCTCATAATATTAATATGAATGGCATGTGGGTATACAGACCATACATATATATTATGTATATGGATAGCTGCCGAACACATTTTATATTTTTCATGTCAAAAAGCTACCCTCCATGAAATCTGTTTAGAGATACTATGACAGCAGGGGATTTGAGACGTAAGATCCAGTAAACAGTTCGATAGGGATACCAATGACAGCAAGCTACTGGAGCCTCTAAGGGATTCTCTTGATATACTGGTAAAAAACAATTATGAACTAACTGACGAGACTGATAGGTATTTGATGGATTCATAAATGAAAGACGGCTGGACAATACCTGCAAATTACCTTAAGAGATAGAATGGTTGGCATGGTATTTGCCCGTGTCTTAATATAATTCGGATATGATATAATAGGTTAGGTGGTGATGTTATGGAAAATG
>JASEJQ010000006.1 GCA_030016635.1 Thermoanaerobacteraceae bacterium
CGAGGTTGATAGGCCGGAGGTGTAAGTGCAGCAATGCATTCAGCTGACCGGTACTAATATGTCGAGAGCTTGACCTATAAAATCCGGATATTATATATTTGTCATAAAAGCAGAGGATAGATAACAAGAGGCAAAGTAAAAACTACCATCCGAAGTTTGGTCTGGTGGCCATAGCGGAGGGGCAACACCTGTTCCCATCCCGAACACAGAAGTTAAGCCCTCCAGCGCCGATGGTACTCGCAAGGGGAGAGTAGGTCGCTGCCAGACTTTATATTAAAAACCCTGTGATAGATACTTTATTGAGTAGCTATCACAGGGTTTTTGTGTTTAGTGAAAGGTGTAATATGAGAAAATAATAATTTAATATGTATTATTATACAAAATATTTACAAGATTATGTTGACGCGGTGAAATTATGCATTTATAATGAATATATATTAAAAATTTGATTGGAGGCATAATTATGCGGAAATTTTTAGAATAATTTATTGTATGCTGATATGTATATTGGTTTTCCAAACATCAGCACTTGCTTCAACTGGACAAGCAAAAATTATCAAACAAAATAAAGAAATTACAGGCTTGGACGAACTAATTGAACGAGCTAAAAATCAGGTACTAACGCATATAACGGTGAATACGCCAATCAAAGTAAAAGTATAAATAAAAGTATAAAGTTATCAACAAATTCTTTTAATATTTCAGTAAACTATGATTGGGCCCCTGTAAAAATTACTGATAAGATGTATGAAGTAGGTGCTAACTCAAATGTTACATTGAAGCGTGGCACGGGGAGTTCGTGGACATTATCACTTGTAAATAATTACTAATTGGATTATTAGTATTTGCCTGACTTCAGGTGTTTATTAGTGAGGAGCTGTTGAATGTGAAAAAACAGATGATTAAACTTACCCAAATTGTTCCTTTCCTTGCCTCTATTTTGGTTGGATATTTAATTGGTGTCTTCGAAAGTAATGCTGAGGCCACATATAATAACCTGCCCTACCTTTTAGGCACCATAGTTTTTCCAATGATCGTGGGGATATTTTTGGGACTTGAGGATGCTATTAAGGAATGGCGAAGAGAAGGAAAACTCAGGTTTAACTATATTATGTTTTTGCTGTTCACTGTGATACCATTATTGGGCGTTATCAACTATTATTTTATAGGTCTTAAGATAATACCGGGTTTACATGAGCTTTTTGGTTCAATCTACTTTAACTGGACGATTATGATTATATCCGGCTTTTATTTTATCAGGTCATTTTACAAGGAGAAAGAATAAAGAATAATTTGTGGCTGCATTTTCATCTGCTATAAAGTATAATAGAAATGAGGAGTATAATTTAGATAGGGGTTGGCATAGTGGAAGCCATAATAGCAATTTTGGGTATGATATTTTCAATTGCATTACTTTGGTGTTACGGTACACTTCTAAAGGCAGCGTTGGGTATCTCAAAGTGGAATATTCTGCTTATACTTATACCTGTGGTAAATATAGTGATGGTGATAATCTGAGGGATGCAGGCTCACAATAAGTTAATTGAGCAGGACTATATTGATGGGTAATGCTATGGTTACCTTTTTTCTTTTATCTGTTATAATATAACAGGGTGAAGGAAATGAACAAAAAAGTGATGAGGGCTAAGATCTTTGCCATGGTATGGCCGGCTGCTATTGAAGGGGTACTTCAGATGACCGTTGGTTTTATTGCTACCGCTATGGTTGGGCATATAGGGGTGACGGCCATAGGTGCAGTAGGCCTTACCAACAGAATAACGCAAATGGTATGGGCCATGTACAATGCAGTGACCACAGGAGCTACCATACTTGTAGCACAGAGGTATGGGGCTAAAGATATAGAAGGTGTAAAAAAGACTGCAATGCAGGCATTGGTGATAGGAATTACAGCAATTATTATTCTCTGCGGCATTATTATATTTGCCGGAAGGTATTTCCTTATAGGATTGGGCGCAAGGGGACAGTTACTATCTGATGCCGTTATTTATTTGAATACTATTGTGTACAGTCTTCCATTTATGGTCATTGTCCTCATATCAGGGAGTGTTATGAGGGGAATGGGGAACGCCAGAACACCTATGAATATTGCACTTATTATTAATTCAGTAAACATCGCAGCAGGTTATATTTTTATATTTGGGCCTTTTGGACTTCCAGCTTTTGGAATTAAAGGTGCAGCAATGGCTGCGATAATAGCTCAGGGTGTGGGTACTATGCTTGACTTCTATGTACTGTTTGGGGACAATGGAATAATGAATGGATATGTTAGTATGGAGAATTTAAAATTAAGGATAAAAGAGGCATACGAGATCCTTCATATAGGTATACCAACTGCAATGGAATCCGTCTTCTGGCAGATAGCGCACACAGTGCTCACTATTATTGTCATAGGGTTTGGTGATGTGGCATTAGCTGCCCATCAGCTTGGCATCCAGGCTGAGTCCATATCGTATATGCCGGCTCAAGGTTTTGGCATAGCATCTACTGCACTGGTTGGACAAAGCATAGGAGCAGGAGATGAAAAAGCGGCTGGGGAGTATGTAAGAGAGATATCACTTTGGACAGGTATAGTTACAATATTCTGTGCTGCCATGCTCTTTATCTATCCCCAGATATTTATGACCATTCTTACTGATGAAAAAGAGGTAATTGACCTCGGCTGCATATACTTGAGGCTTATGGCCTTAGCGCAGCTTCCTCAAAATCTATCAGGTGTCATAAATGGAGCATTGCGAGGTTCAGGTGATACAAAAGCGCCTATGATTGTAGCTGGGACAGGGCTATGGGCAGTAAGGGTGCCTCTTGCTTTTTTGCTCACCAGATTTTTGGGTATGGATGTAGTTGGTGTATGGATATCTATGACGCTGGATCTTTTTGTGAGATTTGCCTTGAGCCTTATAAGGTATTCAAGGAGAGGTCTTAAAGCCAGCATTACTGGTAATGAGGCGTGAGATTTGCTGTTCTAATCATTGGCCTGGCCGAATTGGCCAGGCCATAAAAATTTCCTATTCATCGTGCTTTTTGTAAAAATAGGATAAAAGGGTACAATTATATCTGGAGGTGTTTTGTATGAGCAAGCTTTTTACACCATATGAGATTAAGGGACTCAAACTTAAAAATCGTATAATGATGTCTCCTATGTGTATGTATTCGGCTGGTGACGATGGCCAGGCCAATGACTGGCATTTTGTCCACTATGGCACAAGGGCCATGGGTGGGGTTGGTCTTATCATGCAGGAGGCTACAGCAGTAGAGAGGCGGGGCAGGATTACTGCCAATGACCTTGGTCTCTGGGATGACTCTCAGATAGGACCGCTTAAAAAGATTGTTGATTTTGTGCACTCTACTGGATGCAAGATGGGTGTGCAGCTAGCCCATGCCGGTAGGAAATGTGAGGTTAAGGGTGAGAGGATAGTTGCCCCTTCAGCCCTGCATTGGAGCGATGAATACCCTGTGCCGGCAGAGCTGACCAAGGATGATATTAAGGATATTGTAATGGCATTTGGCCAGGCCGCCGCCAGGGCTGTAAAAGCAGGATATGATACAGTGGAGGTCCATGCAGCCCACGGCTACCTCATACATGAATTTCTCTCGCCACTATCTAACAACAGGGCAGATGAGTATGGCGGCTTAAGGGAAAACAGGGTGAGATTTTTAAGGGAAGTCCTGACAGAGGTAAAGAAAAACATACCTGAGGACATGCCTGTATTTATGCGGGTATCTGCCACTGACTTTGTTGATGGTGGTATAGACATAAATGAGACAGTGGAGATAGTGAAACTTGTGAAAGACCTTGTGGATATTGTGGACTGCAGCTCAGGCGGTTTATTATCGCCCAGGATAGATTTATATCCAGGCTATCAGATAGGTTATGCGGAAGCTGTAAAGAGAGAGGCCGGTATCCCATCTGTGGCTGTAGGGCTTATATCCTCACCTGATATGGCCGAGGAGATAATAGGAAACGACAGGGCAAACCTGGTTGCACTGGGCAGAGTACTGTTGAGGCAGCCATACTGGCCTGTATATGCGGCCCATGAGCTTAAGGATGGAGATATAATAGCAGGGCAGTATTACAGGGGGAGATACAGATAAAGGCAGTACTCTTTTATGCAATTTTTAAGGATACGGATACAAGCGTATCCTTTTTCGTTTTCAGATACATAATTTGTGATAAGCATTTCACTTATAAGCCATCTCCGTTTATCATTGTGGTCTGTTATACGCCTGACCTGCACCCTGCATCTATAACAATCGCCGGAGAGCTCCTCAGACAAAATTGCACCACTGCCGGCAAAAGGTTCTATGCATCTTTTTATATTACCGTATATAAGCTCTTCTGGGGAAAATCTTTGTGGCGTATTGGGCAACTGACCTCTCCGCCGGCACGCTTTGCAAATGTCTTGCCATATGCCATGTATATAAAAATAGAGGTATACATGGCATATTAAAAGAAGTTATGGTAAAATAATACAACAAGGTATGATATAATAAAAATGTATAATAATTGATATGGATAAATCGTGAGAGCAGCTGATTACCATTGCCGTAATATAGAACCAAAAATTAGAAAAAGGAGAAGAGAACAAATGAATGAGATTTTACAGCCGCATATCAGGCTTAGCAGCAAAAATGCTGCAAAATATGCCCTACTTCCTGGTGATCCTGGGCGAGTGACAAGGATTGCAGATTATCTTGAAAACGTAAAGGAACTTTCTCACAATAGGGAGTATTACTGCATATCCGGTACATACAAGGGCATTGAAGTAATGGCTGTTTCAACAGGCATTGGCGGCCCTTCCACAGGGATTGCGGTTGAGGAATTGAGTAAAATAGGGGTTAAAACCTTAATACGCATCGGGAGCTGTGGGGCATTGCAGAGTGACCTGAAAAAAGGGGATTTAATAATTGCTTCTGGCGCTGTTAGGGACGAGGGTACATCAAGGACATATATTTCTACTGTTTATCCGGCAATTCCAGACACTGATGTGCTGTTTGCACTGATAGAAAGTGCGAGAAGGCTTGGGTATCCATTCAGATATGGATTAATAAGAAGCCATGACAGTTTCTACGTGGATAAAGAGGATGAAATAGACGATTTTTGGAGGAACAAGGGAATTTTGGGTGCAGATATGGAGAGTGCGGCACTATTTGTGATTGGTGGCCTTAGAGGTCTAAAGACAGGTTCAGTATTAAACGTAATTACAGAATATCGAGGAGATCTTAAAGAAGACATTAACCAATATGCCGAGAGAGAAGATATAAGCATGGAGGGAGAAAGAAGAGAAATCTTAACGGCATTAGAGGCATTCGTTAGGATTGACAGGATGAATCCGTAAGGTCAAAATGACGTTTCAATACATTTGTGCCTCTTAAAACGTATCGAGGGAGCACTGATGTATTTGAAATAAAAATAAGTTGGAGGGATTTGTATGGGTAAACGAAGCATGTGGTCTTTTAAGTTCACAACAGCATCACTGGTCCTTATACCTACTGCTGTAGGCATAAACTACATTGGCAAATTCTTTGCAAGTCTCCTTAAACTTCCACTCTGGCTTGACTCTATAGGTACTATGCTGTCAAGTATGATGGCAGGGCCAATTGTTGGTGCAATATCAGGTGCAATAAACAATATAATATACGGGCTGACAGCCGACCCCATCTCACTGGTTTATGCCATAACAAGTGTGGCCATTGGTTTGACGGTTGGTATACTTGCCTATATAGGCTGGTTTAAGAGCTGGTCCATGGCAGTTGTTTCAGGGTTGGTTGTAGGACTGATAGCCGCCATAGTGTCAACACCTCTGAATGTTATATTCTGGGGCGGTCAGACCGGCAATATATGGGGAGACAGTGTGTTTGCATTTCTATCAGCGAGAGAAATTCCTATCTGGATTGCATCATTTGCGGATGAGATTATAGTAGATGTGCCGGACAAGATTGCAACAGTGCTTATAAGTTATGGTATTTATAAGGGACTACCCAGGCAACTGACATCCATTTATAGAAATGATGATGAGATAAAAGAGTTGTAGTTAGTCCATATAAGACTGTATTATACAGTCTTATGTTTTAGAAGGGATGAAATTAAATGAGGACTTTAAGCCTCTATCAGGAAGGGGACTCCATTATTCATAAAATAGACCCTATTACCAAAATAATATTTGTACTTATTACTATACTTATACCAATAATTATGGGGACATTGAATTCAGCGTTTGCATTTCTAATAATCAGTTTGACTTTAGTGATAATTGCAGGGGTCATCAAAAAGGTGCTCCCTATTGTGGGATTTACAAGTATAATCCTTGTAACAGTTATAATCATTCAGGGTCTGTATTACTTTAATAACAGGACACCATTCTTTGCTATTGGAACTGTTGTTTTTTACAAAGAAGGGCTTTTGTATGCTCTCGAAATAATTTTGAGGATATACAGCATAATTAATTCTGTATCTCTGCTGATGTTTACAACAAAACCCTCGGACCTTGTGGAGGCACTTGTGAAAAAAGGTCTTTCACCCCGGATAGGATATGTTTTTAGCTCGGTCCTTCAGATTATTCCGCAGATGATGTCGACTGTCGACACAATAATTGATGCACAGAGGTCAAGAGGGATGGAGGTTGAGGGCAGTTTTTCCAGAAGAATAAGGGCCTTTATACCACTCATAGGACCTGCTGTGATAAGTTCACTCATAGATACCAAAGAAAGGGCTATGGCGTTAGAGGTCAGGGCTTTTAATTCAAGGTATAAAAAGACATTTTTAAATGAAGGCACAACCTTTAAATATGCTGATGTTATGCAGGTGTCATTAATATCTATTCTCATAATTTCTATTGTTTTACGCTTTGTACACTGATTTATCTTCATATGATTTTAAAGCATCTTTTTAACCTATGCCTTCAAAAGATGTTTGACACAGGGGAGGGAATGATGTTTTTCATGAAAATTATAACTGTAGAACACTTGAAGTATAAATACCCTTTGAGCGATAAACTTGCATTGGATGACATCTCCTTTGAAATTGAGCAGGGTGAATTCATAGGTATAATAGGGCAGAACGGTGCTGGAAAATCGACCCTGTGCCAGGCGCTGGTAGGTCTGGTACCAAACTTTTACAAGGGGTCATATGGAGGAACAGTCTTAGTCAACGGTATAAATGTATCAAAGACAGAGGTGTCTGAGGTAGCAAGCCATGTTGGTTTAGTATTCCAAAACCCATTTAATCAGATTACCGGCTCAAAACTAACTGTCTATGAAGAGGTAGCTTTTGGACTCGAGAACTTGGGTCTTCCTGTTGAAGAAATGAAACGACGTATTGATAATGTTTTAAATCTACTTGGCCTATATGAATTTAGGGATAAAAACCCCTTTGACCTGTCAGGTGGTCAAATGCAGAGGCTGGCAATTGCAGGTATTATTGCAATGCAGCCAGAGGTGATTGTGCTGGATGAGCCGACATCTCAGCTTGATCCGCAGGGGTCAGAGGAGGTATTCCGGGTTGTACAGAGGCTTAGCGAACAGGGGATGACAATTGTCATGGCTGAACACAAGATGGAAAAAATTGCAGCATACTCTGACAGGGTGATGCTGCTACATGACGGAAAGTTGATTGATTTTGATATCCCAAAAAAAGTCTTTTCAAGAGAAGACATTGAAGAGTACGGAGTCATAACACCGGTGTATACAAGGATTTGCAAAAACCTTGACATCAAAGATGAAAACGGATTTTATCCCATTACTATTGATGAAGCCCATGAGAGGTTGGAGAAAATATTATGAGTGAGATTGAGGTTAGAAATCTGCATTTTTCATATACAAAAGGGCAGGAAGTACTGGCCGGCATAACCCTTGATTTAAATTTAAGGCCGACAGCTATTATTGGGCAGAATGGAGCAGGCAAGACGACTTTTGTCAAGTTATTAAAAGGGCTTTTAAAGCCAACTGAGGGGGATATCTTTGTAAAAGGGTACAACACAAAGGAGAAATCTGTAGCATTTTTAGCACGATATATGGGACTTGTTTTTCAAAATCCGAATGACCAGATCTTTAAAAGCAAATTAATTGATGAGGTTATGTTTGGGCCTTTAAATATAGGGCAGGATGAGAAAACAGCAAAGCGCAATTCCTTAGAAGCCCTTGACCTGGTAGGACTTAGGAATCGTATAAATGAAAATCCCTATGACCTTAGCCTTTCCGATAGAAAACTTGTGAGCATTGCCTCAATCCTAGCCATGGATACGGATATCGTCGTGTTTGATGAACCTACAATTGCCCAGGATTACCGTGGAAAAGAGAAAATCAAGGATATAATAAGATACTTGAAGGACAAGGGAAAACTTGTAATAACGATCATACATGATATGGATTTTGTGGCAGAGACCTTTGAAAGGGTCATCGTTTTTAATAGAGGAAAGGTACTTCTTGACGGTGACACACGCTTTGTGTATTCCTATAGGGATAAATTAAGGACGGCATCTCTGGAGCAGCCTTATGTTATGCAGCTGGCACAAAAGCTTCATATAGGAACGCCGTTATTGACGGTGGATGAGTTTACCGATTGGTTCAATAAAAGGTAATTTGAAAAGGAGATAGGGAATCCCTATCTCCTATGTATTACAGCTTTTCAAACATATCCTTTGTAGCACCGCACTCCGGGCAAACCCAGCTATTTGGCAGGTCTTCAAAAGCTGTGCCTGGAGCTATTCCCTGGCTTGGATCACCCACTGATGGGTCATAGATGTAGCCGCAGACTGTGCACTGCCATTTTTCCACGACAAATTCCTCCTTAATTAAAAATTTTTAGACAAGCTCTTGCATTTCTCAGCCACATATACTATAATGATATGTAGTTGATAATAATTTTCCTGGCGTCTAATTTTATCATAATTTATATCAATTGTATATTATGTAAGTTAATTTTTCAATAGAAAATTAATATTATAATTAAGGGAGGGAACAAGAATATGGAAAGCTACTTAGTAATAGGTAACGGCATAGCCGGCTTAAACGCTGCAGAGGCAATAAGAGACAGGGATAAGGACGGAAGGGTCACCATTATTAGTGAGGAAAAATATAATACATACAGCAGGCTTATGCTATCACACTATCTTGGAAAGGATGTAGAACCGGAAAAGCTCTATATACATCCTGTCAGCTGGTACGAGGAACGGAATATAGAGATATATTTAAATACAAAGGTAGAGAAGGTTGACACAGAAAAAAAGGTGGTAAAGACCACCAGCGGGGAGTTTCCCTATACCAAGCTTATAATTGCCAGCGGGAGCTACAGTTTTATACCGCCGGTAGAAGGATCAAATAAGGGGAATGTGTTTGCCTTAAGGTCCTTAGATGATATGAAAGCTATAACCAATGCCATAAAGTCTTCTAAGAAGGCCATAGTTATCGGCGGCGGTGTGCTGGGGCTGGAGGCTGTATGGGCTATAAGGCAGGCCGGCCTTGAGGTGGATGTGCTGGAGTTCTTCCCCAGACTACTGCCCCGTCAGATGGATGAAGAGGGTTCAAAGATACTAAAGGATATTGTTGAGGGGACAGGCGTGACTACCTATCTTGGTGTGGAGACAAAGGCCATACTGGGAGAAGACAGGGCAGAAGGGGTTATCCTGAAGGGTGGACAGGAGATTAAGGCCGACTTTGTAGTCTTCTCATCCGGTGTAAGGCCACATATTGAGTTCTTGAATGGCCAGCCAATAGAGATAAAGAGGGGAATAGTGGTAGATGAATATATGAGGACCAGTTTAGATGGTGTTTATGCAGCAGGGGATGTTGCAGAGTTTAAAGGAGCCATGCCGGCCATATGGCCAGTAGCGCAGGAGCAGGGCAAGATAGCGGGTATGAATGCAGCCGGCGAGGAGGCAACCTATCATCCCATACCACCCTCCAACATGCTTAAGGTGATGAATGTGAGCTGTTTCTCTGTAGGCGAGATAAACAATGAGAAGGGTGAGCTAAAAGAGCTCAAATATACAGGGAATAAGGAATACTACAAGCTATTTTTGAGAAACAATGTGCTTGTTGGCGCCATGATGATAGGAGATGTTTCTAAATCCACTAAGATAAAGTCGTATGTAGACCAGAAAAAGGACATTTCTGAGTTTCTCATTTCTGATAATGCAAAAGAAATCATCAGTAGTTTATAACTGTTTATATAAATACCCCCACAGGTTCATTTCCTCCCCATTAAATGGGCACCGTCCTCCCCGGGACGGTGCCAAAAACCCCCTTTTTATAATTTTATGTCAAGGAGGAGATATTAATTGGAAGGAAAAGCTTTGCTTAGCGGAAATCAGGCTGTAGCCAGGGGTTTCTGGGAGGCAGGAGGAGTAATTGCTGCCAGCTACCCGGGCTCTCCAACGGTAGAGATTATGGAGACCATACAGAAAGAGTATCCGGAGATATACTCAGAGTGGTCCGTAAATAAAAAGGTGGCAGTAGAAGTGGCTATAGGTGGTTCTGTGGCAGGGGCGAGGTCTATGGCCTCGATGAAGCATATTGGCCTCAATATTGCTGCTGACCCGTATATGACATTTACAGAAATACGGACTAACGGTGGCTTTTTGCTGGTATCCGGAGATGACCCTGGGATGGACTCCTCGAAGAAAACACCAGAGTCAACCTCAATGTGCCTGTGTCCATGCTCAGGATGGCGTTGAATCTCGGCAATAAATTTGCCAGAGACTCCATGCCAGAAGGTGTTGACTTAGCCGGGATAGCCAGAGCCATAGAGGACGGTGCACAGGGTAAGATTGTGGATATAGAGAGCGGCAGCGGTGAAAAAGTAGAGATATATGTAGAATGAAAAAAGCAGGATTTATTCCTGCTTTTTTCTATTCCTTCTTGTGAGGTGCGGCATTTTAAACGGTTTATATCTCCTAATCAACAATATGATAACAACAATAATGAGGATTGCAGGCAGTGCCGATATTATGAATATTACTAAGTATAGCGCTAAGTTGACAATGAAATTCAGGGTGGATACAAACCCGTTCCTTATACGGACGGCTATCTCATTGCCTGAGAGTATATTCCAGTCTACATACTTAGACACCGCCACAGTCTCCCTGGTGGGCTGAAGCTCAATATTTACAAGGGACATGGCTGTAAGCTGGTCCCAGAGCTTGAGCTGGCCTTTTAGCTGCTCTATCCTCTCCTGCACAGAATCCATCTGCTGCTTTACCTTCAAGATCTCATCCACTGTCTTGGCCTGCTTCATGATCTCCCTAAGCTGTGCTTCCTGTATGAGGGCATTATCCAGCCTGGCCTGGGCGTCATAATACTGTTCTGTGATATCCTCTGTGTTTATATTTTGATGGACGACCCTTCCAAGACCCTCTAAATAGTCCAGAAATTCCTGGAGTTTCTCTGCAGGTACCCTCACACTCAGGTTATAAAACTTCCTGCCGTCATAGTCGGATATGTTTGAGGACACCAGATATCCACCCATGGCCTCGGCCTGCTTCAGTATGGAGTCATAGGATGCCTTTGTATCCTCCACCTGGATAGTGGTGTCAACGTTTTTAACCAGTTTCCTTATGCTTATATCCGAAGAGGTAGGATCACCACCTCCAGCCTGGTTTGCTTCAGGTTGGCCCTTGTATAGTGAAGGCGCATTGTCTTGTGAGTAGGTCACCGCCTGTTGTGTCTGCTGAGGTCTACCGCCTTGGCTGGCACAGGCAGTAATCACCAGGGCAAAAGACAGGACCATTATCATAAGCATGACATATTTTTTAATTCCCATTGCTGCTCCCCCTTATTCCTTTTACTATTTAGATGTGCAAAAAGCAAAAAAGTTCCATATACTATAAAAATATTATAACAGTTTATGGCGGTAATGGAAATAAAATTTAGAATATATTCACCAAGCTGAACCTCTGGTTTTCAGGTATATGCTCTACGAGCATCTTTAATGTATTGTACTCAGCCATTGCCTCCTCCGTGTCGTTATACTGGACGAAACTTCTAAGCCTTACTAAACTCATATCAATCTTATCAATCTCATCATGATTTATGAGCACTGCCCATATCCCTTTTACGGACGACCAGTTGTTAGATGCTTTGTTTAAATCATCGGTGGCCGTATCCCATTTTTCGTTTTCAATTTTTTCCGGCAGGGCTTCGATGTTTTGCGATATCGACATGGCCGTATCCTTAAGATAATAGTATGCCCCTAAGTCTAAGGCAAGTATAAACGCCAGGACTACTACAGTGATTACTATTGCCGTCTTCACTTTATGACCTCCTTTGCCTGTACGAATAGGTTTCCGTTGCTGTCAATAGAGGCTAATAGGACATCTGACACATCACTGATGCCGAATGCTTTTAGCTGACCTTTAAGCCACGTAAAGTCCTTATTGGCCTCCTTTAATGTCTTAAAGTCTACCGTACCGTCTATGACGACAGGAAGCGGCAGGCCTTCATATGGAGGCTTTAAGTTCAAGTCCTGCGGAGTTACAGGTCTCTTTTCCACCTTTGGTATCACACTCAGGGTGCCATTTGTCTCAAGGATGGCATATTCCACATCGGCAATATTGTAGTATCCCTGATTTCTAAGGGCCTCCAGAAGGTCATTTATGTTGTACCTCTCTTTTCTCATCTGGTCTTCTAATAGTTTCCCTTTCTCTATGAGGATTGTTGGTGTGCCGCATATTAACTCCCTACCGCGGATGCTCTTCATGGATATGTAGGATAGTGCAAGCTGGGATATAAGCAGGGTGAGGATTGGTATTATCCCTGCTAAAAGAGGTATGCCGGTATTCTGCATGGGTACAGCGCCAAGGTCGGCTATCATTACTGCTACCACAAGCTCGTAGGGCTGGAGCTCTCCTATCTGCTGCTTGCCCATTATCCTCATGACAATAACCACTAAGAAATATAGTATCAAGGCTCTTGTAAAAATGACGAGCATAAAAACACCTCCCTGACGTTATTATTCAAAAAGTCAGGGAGGTTTATACTATGCACTTATTCCATAAGTTTTCTCTTTTTTTCCTCAAACTCTTCGTTGCTTATTTCACCACGTGCATAGCGCTCTTTGAGGATTTCCAGAGGGTCATTTCTTTTATGCTGTCTTTTTGAACTGTTATTGATTAAGTAAATAACAAGATATATGACAGCCACTACAATAACCACCTGCATTATCAATGAGACGAGTCCCCATATAAAACCATTGGTCCCCCATCCACCATACCATCTATTCATCAGCCACCACATCATTAATTATTGCCTCCTTTTCTTATTTTCATTATAACATTCATTATAACATTAACATAATCTTTTGATATAAGTGTTAAAAACATGTGATGGAATTATGATAATATGTGTGGCAACGCATATCTGACGTTGCCGTCCCTGCCTGTCACAGTCTCTGCTGTGTAGAGGGAGTCTATGACAGCCTCCTCGGTAGCCTCTACTACTGCCTTAAAGAGACTGCTCATGACCTCACTGTTTTGATTTATTACTTCTATCGTATATACAGGGTTTTCCGGCGAATGTTCAATGATATTCTTTGTGGAAAAGGCCACGGCTATATCGCCGCTGCCATTACTCATGTATGAGCCTGTCCTGGCCAGGCCAAGGGGCACCCTTCTTGCCAGCCTCTTCAAGCCGTGGGGGCCTAAAGGGGCGTCAGTTGCCACAATGACTATACATGAGCCGTCATCACTATATCCATCAGGGTAGTCTTTTAACATCTCTCCGACTGGTATGCCCTTTATCATCAGGTCTTTCCTGCGGCCAAAATTGGTTAGGGTAAGCACACCCACCGTGTATCCTTCGGGTGTTATGCGTGAGGAGGTACCTATGCCCCCCTTGAACTCGAAGCACGACATCCCCTTGCCTGCACCAATATCCCCTGTCTCTATCTCTCCACCTTTAGCATTCTCTATGGCAGAAAAGACGTGCTCTTTTTTGACGTGCCTACCCTGTATGTCATTTAAGTAGCCGTCATTGCACTCTAAGACTACCGGGTTTACTGTGCCTGTGGTTATTCCTATCTCGGGGTTTTTGGTTATCATGTATTCTACAAGGGCGTCAGAGGCCAGGCCGACGTTTAGCGTATTTGTGAGTAATATTGGCGTCTCAATATAACCCAGCTCATCTATCTGGATAAGCCCAACTGACTTGCCAAATCCATTTCCTACATAGCAGGCTGCAGGGACCTTTTTTTTAAAGAGATTGCCTCCATGGGGCAGGACTGCTGTCACACCGGTCCTAGCTGGGCCCTTACCAGGGACGAGCTTACCCTCCCCAAAGCAGACGGTAGTATGCCCCACCAGTACGCCTTCCACATCGGTTATGGAGTTGTATTGTCCTGTATTCATACTGCCAATAGCGATTCCGTATTCCCTTATTCTTTTTCTCAATTTTTCACCCCCATATAAGACCCATTATATCAAACAGATGAAATTTTTCTCATTAATATTTCTGCTTTTATTTTATCTTGCGGTGACTGAATTCACAACCAGTATTTACAATATATTTGATAAAAGTTTATTAAAATGCTATTCTATTAATTAAGGAGAAAATACCTGAACAAGGGGGGACAGAGTCCAATGGATCATTTTTATTGTTTAGAACGGAAGTACGGTAAATTTTTAATGATAGGTCTTGCATTGGTTATAGGACTTGGAGCTGGGTTTGGAGCCATTCTATTCAGATACCTGATTGATTTTATTACAAGGATTTCATTTGTTGATGGAAAGGTTATATTTTCCTCATTCAATTCCTTATATATTATACTGATACCCGCCATAGGCGGATTGATTGTAGGGCCGCTTACATATTTTCTGGCAAGGGAAGCTAAGGGACATGGTGTACCTGAGGTTATGGCCGCAGTTACATATAACAAGGGCAGGATAAGGCCCAGGGTCATATTTGTGAAGTCGTTGGCATCAGCTGTTACTATTGGTACTGGTGGCTCTGCTGGTAGAGAAGGGCCGATAGTACAGATTGGCTCGGGTATCGGTTCTGCTTTGGGACAGCTTTTAAAACTATCTGCGGAGAATATACGGCTTCTGGTGGCCTGCGGTGCCGCTGGCGGCATTTCAGCTACATTTAATGCACCCATTGCGGGCACTATGTTTGGGCTGGAGATAATTTTGGGCAAATACAATTCTTCATACTTTATACCTACCATTGTTTCTTCTGTTACTGCTGCATCTGTCTCCAGGTCAATACTGGGAGACAGTCCGGCATTCAGGATTCCACCATTGGCTTTAAATTCATATTATGAACTTATCCTGTTTGCAGTTTTAGGGGTTGTAGGAGGGCTTTTTGCTATCCTTTACATAAAAACACTATATGGCATAGAGGATGTATTTGATAAAGTAACTATACCACCATATGTGAAACCAGCTTTGGGAGGCCTTATTGTCGGACTCATAGGAGTATTTTACCCGCAGGTCATGGGTACAGGGTATGAGTTTATAGAGAGTGCTATAGCAGGAAAAATGGGGATTGCTCTTCTTGCGGTCTTATGCATTTTAAAACTTTTAGCTACATCATTTTCAATAGGGTCCGGCGGTTCGGGTGGGGTTTTTGCACCCGGCTTGTTCATGGGGGCCATGTTGGGCGGAACCTTTGGATATATTGTCCACAGCATTTTCGGTGGAGGCCTTACACCAATAGGAGCTTATGCCTTAGCAGGCATGGGAGCTATATTTGCGGCTACAGCTCATGCTCCTTTGACAGCGATTATTATGCTTTTTGAATTAACCGATGGCTACCATCTCATACTACCAATAATGATAACGTGCGGTATAGCTACGCTTGTATCTACACACCTCCATAGGGAGTCAATCTATACCGTAAAGCTAAAAAGGAGGGGCTTAGATATATTATCAATCAGGGAGAGTGAGCTGAATACGGTAAGAATAAAGGATATTATGACTGAGGATGTGATATTCGTTGAAAAACAATACACTATTGGTCAGACTGTAGATAAGATGAGGCATACCGGTCATTTCACAATGCCTGTCATGGACAACGGAAACATGGTTGGTATTATAGCCTATAAGGATATTGTAAATGCAATAATAAACGGTAATGAGGATGATACTATAGGTAAGTATATGACTAAAAATGTAATAACAATATGGCCTGAGGCTACATTGAGGGAAGCCCTGCTCATAATGGGCGATGATGATATAAGTAAACTGCCGGTCATGGAGGATGGAAAGCTGGTGGGTATCGTCTCGAGAAATGATATCTTAAAAGCATCACATACCATTGTAAAAGCAGCATAATAAAGTAGACGGTCATATGACCGTCTACTTTCCTTCCAACCTTTTCTTTTTCTCCTCATATTCCTCTTCGCTTATCTCACCTCTGGCATAGCGCTCCTTTAATATTTCCAGAGCATCATTTCCCTTGCGATGTCCATTTCCATTTATGTTGATTAGATAAATGACAAGATAAATAACCCCAATTATGACAGCTATCTGTATTATCATTGAGAAAAGTCCCCAGATAAAGGTACCGGTTCCCCATCCACCATTCCATCCATTCAGCATCCACCACATCATTTTTTTATTCTCCTTTCTCTTTTACTAATATAATACTAACATGATTTTTTGATAGAAGTGTTAAGAATATGTGAGGAAATTATGATAATATGCATCCTGAATACAAAAAGTGGTTTATTAAGCGAACTCCGATGTCCGATGAAGCAATGACATAAAATAATTTTTTAACAAGAAGGTATTTTAATGCAATTTGTCGAATTAAAAATTAATAATTAAATGTGGGAGAGGGTCGTATGATAGAGGTTAATTGGAGAAGATCCGAATCACAGGACAAACTCTGGCACAAAGCGGTTTTATCTGAAAGTGCAGATATTATATCGGACAAAGATGAAATCAAAAGAGGTTGGCAGAGATGCTTTGGAAGGGGTGTAGATTACAATGATGGTAGGTGCAGGGTCTTTCTTAGTGATGATGAAATAGAAGAAAGGCTTAAAGCAAATTATGACCTTTTCAAGTTTGCCAAACCTTTTATGGAGAGTCTTTTTGAAGTGGTAAAGGGCTCCGGTTACGTGGTGGCCTTAGCAGATAAAGACCTGTATGTGCTTGATATTGTTGGGGATGAGTGTGTAATAAATGAGTCATCCAATCGGCTAAACTTCGTAAAGGGTGCATGCTGGTCTGAAGAGGTAGTGGGTAATACGGCCATATCCACAGCAATACTGGAGGGGACGCCAATCCAGATAGAAAATTATGAGCATTTTTGCCGCATTTTTCACTCATGGGTATGCTCTGCAGCTCCGATATATTCTCCTGATGGAAGGGTACTGGGTGCCATAAGCATGAGCGGATTTAAAAAAGGTGGCAACACCCATACACTTGGCATGGTGATAGCAGCCGCTAAAGCAATAGAAAACCAGCTCGCCATGAATAAGGCGTACAGGGAACTGGAACTGCAGCATAAGTATCAGGATGCCTTAGTATCCTCTATGACCGATGGTATGGTGATGATCGATGCAGAAGGCAAACTTTTGTATATGAACGAGATGGGCGGGAAGATACTTGGTGTTGACCCAGAGGCTTCTATAGGTAAGGATATAAAGGATGTGGTTGATTATCATCCCGTAGTATTAGATGTCCTTGAGACGGGAGAAGGATATGTTGATAGGGAGTTTCTCGTAAAGACAAGGCATGGCAGGTTCATCCACTTTATCAAGACAGCATCTCCCATAAAAGATTCTGATGGGAAGGTTATAGGTGTCGTGGATACATTCAGGGAGATAAAGCGGGTTACAAAGATGGTAAACCGCATGAGCGGTGCAACAGCCAGATTTACTTTTGATGACATTAAGGGTTGTTCACCCCAGATAAGAGAAAGTCTTAGGCTGGCAAATATCGCTTCACAGAGTATGTCCAATGTTCTGATAACCGGAGAGAGCGGTACCGGGAAGGAAATGTTTGCTCAGGCTATCCATAATGCCAGCATTCTTAAGGATGGGCCATTTGTTGCCATCAACTGTGTTGCAATCCCTCGCGAGCTTATAGAAAGTGAGCTTTTCGGGTATGAGGAGGGAACGTTTACAGGGGCAGCCAAAGGGGGGCGACCGGGGAAGTTTGAATTGGCAAATGGTGGGACTATTTTTTTAGATGAGATAGGTGATATGCCCCTTGATATGCAGGGGAAACTTCTGAGGGTTTTACAGGAAAAGAAGGTTGCCAGGCTGGGAGGACAAAGTACCATTGATATAGAATGCAGGATTATAGCGGCTACCAATAAAGACCTCCTCAAAGAGGTTGAAGATGGGAACTTCAGGAGGGATCTGTACTACAGGTTAAATGTACTTACCATAAACCTATCTCCTCTTAGGGAAAGAAAAGATGACATACCCCTGCTTATAGGCGAAATGATAAAAAAACTTAACCCAAGGGTGGGTAAGCATATCATAGGGATTTCAAAGGAATCAATGGAAATGCTTATGACATATGACTGGCCCGGAAATGTACGGGAGCTGGAAAATGCCATTGAAAGGGCAGCCAACATATGTACAGGTGAGGTCATTGAGCTTGAGGATTTGCCGAGGGTTGTTGCAGATAATGGTGCTACCGGGAAAATAAAATTAAAAAAGCTGGATGAATTGGAGGAAGAAGCAATAAAAGAGGCAATAAAGGAATTTGGGGGAAACATAACCCAGGCTGCAAAATTTTTAGGGATAAGCAGGAATACCCTTTACAGCAAAATGGATAAATATGGTATAAAGTGTTAACTTATTGAGCAGTGCTAAATTTATTAACAATCATCCGGGGGCTTTCATGATCCCGGGGGATTTGGGTTGTATTTATAGCACTGCTCAATTTTTTAACACCATGTATTATAAAAATACATAAAAATATGTAAATTCGGCCTGGCATGATTTATGCTATATACTCCAGTGTAAATATACTGGAGGTGGCAAGATGAATTCCATTGATAAAGAACTATTAATTAAGATGTACATGAATATGGTAAAGATAAGGAGGTTTGAGGAAAAGGCCAATGAACTTTTTTTGAATGGAGAGATACCCGGTTTTGTTCACCTGTATATAGGTGAGGAAGCGATAGCTACCGGAGTCATGTTCAATTTGAACACTGATGACTATATCACGAGTACTCACAGGGGTCATGGGCATACGATTTCCAAAGGAGCGGAACTAAAACCCATGATGGCTGAGATAATGGGAAAGAAGACCGGATATTGTCATGGTAAAGGCGGTTCTATGCACATAGCCGATTTTAAGGTGGGAATGCTTGGCGCAAATGGTGTTGTAGGTGGAGGGTTTGCCATAGCCACGGGAGCAGCTCTTGCCGCAAAACTTAGAGGCTCAAAGCAGGTGGCTGTATGTTTCTTCGGCGATGGGGCATCCAATAGAGGGACCTTTCATGAATCCTTAAACATGGCATCAGCCTGGAGACTGCCAGTAATATTTGTGTGCGAGAACAATCAGTATGCATCCACCACCCCTTACAGAACGACCACATCAGTGGAGAATATAGCCGACAGGGCTATAGGCTATAGCATTCCTGGAGTCGTCGCCAACGGAAATGACGTGTTTGATGTCTATGAGGTGGCAAAGGCTGCGGTAGAGAGGGCAAGGGAGGGCGGAGGTCCTACACTCATTGAGGCAAAGACATACAGGATAAAAGGCCATTTTGTTGGTGACCCTGAGATGTACAGGACAAAAGAAGAGGTAAATGAGCACTTTGAAAATGACGATCCTATAAAGAATTTTAAGTCACAGGTATTAAGGCGTGGTGAACTCACCGATGAGGAAATGGATGATATAGATAAAAGGGTTGCCGATGAGATAAAAGAGGCTGTGGAGTACGGGAGGAAGAGCCCGTATCCGGAGCCAGAAGAGATATATGACGACTTATATGTATAAGGGGTGATATCATGAGAGAGATAACTTTTGCAGAAGCAACGCTGGAGGCTATGGCAGAAGAAATGGAAAGAGACCCACGAGTCTTTGTCATGGGTGAGGATATAGCAAGGCAGGGAGGTATTTTTGGTCAGTTTAAGGGCCTTCCACAGAAATTTGGTTATGATAGGGTGAGAGATACCCCGATATCTGAGACGACTATAGTCGGTTCGGGCGTTGGGGCAGCCTTAGCTGGCATGAGACCGGTTGTTGATATGCATTTTGTGGATTTTGTGGGTATCGCCATGGACGAGATATACAATCAGATGGCGAAGGTGAGGTATATGTTTGGCGGCCAGGCCACGGTCCCAGTGGTATTGAGAGCTCCGGATGGGATAACACAGTCAGCTGCAGCCCAGCATTCCCAGAGTTTAGAAGCGTGGTTTTTGCACGTGCCAGGGTTAAAGGTTGTAATACCATCCAATCCAGCCGATGCCAAGGGGCTGCTAAAGTCGGCAATAAGGGACGATAACCCTGTACTATATTTTGAAAACAAGGTTTTATACAGGCAGAAAGGTCCGGTTCCGGAGGATGAGTACCTTACACCTATAGGCCAGGCCAACGTAGTAAAAGAGGGTAAAGATGTGACCATAGTGTCATATTCCATAACATTACAGAAATGCATAGAGGCAGCGAAAAGACTGGAACAGGAGGGGATAAATGTAGAGGTAATTGATCTGAGGACTATTGTGCCTATGGACAAAGAGACAATCTATAACTCTGTGAAAAAGACCAAACATCTTGTAATCGCCCATGAAGCAGTAAAGACCGGAGGAGTAGGAGCTGAAATAGCAGCCGCGGTTGCTGAGGATGTTATAGAATATCTGGATGGCCCTATCATGAGACTTGGTGGTAAGTTTACGCCCATACCTTTCAGCCCTGCTCTTGAAAAGATCTGGCCTCCTTCAGTGGAGGACATATATAGTGCAGTAAAACAAATAATTTAGGAGGGGTTTTTAATGAAAAAGTTTCTGACAATCATTATTACAGTACTATTGATTGTATCACTGGTGGCAGGTTGCGGTGGACAGCAGCAGCCACAGCAGCAACAACCGCAGCAGTCTCAACAGCCACAACAGACTGCTCAGGAGGAGCTTAAATTAAAGAGCGAATATAAGCTTACAACCAATGTAGCCAATGAGACAGTATGGGGTCAAGGAGCTGTTAAATTTGCAGAACTGGCCAAGGAATACACCAATGGCAAGGTAAATATCAAGGTCTATCCAAGCGCCCAGCTTGTTGGTGGCGACCAGATGAGGCAGGCAGAGATGGTCCAGAGTGGAGCCATAGACTTTATGTTGAACTCTACAATAAATATTGCACCAACAATACCAGACACTAATGTATTTTCACTGCCATTCCTTTTCCCCAGCTATGAGGCTGTGGACGCAGCATTGGCATCGGACGGAGCAAAAAAGCTTCTTGGTGCTTTTGACAAATATAACATGGTGGGACTGGCATATGGGGAAAATGGATTCCGAGAGGTAACTAACAATGTTAGACCTATTAAAACGCCGGATGATATGAAAGGAATAAAAATGCGTGTTGTTACCCCGATATATGTAGATATCATGCGTGCTCTCGGTGCTAACCCTATAGCCATGAACTGGGGTGAGGTGTTTGCCGCTCTGCAACAGAGGACAATAGACGGACAGGAAAATCCTATAGTAGGTATAATAATTCCCAACAAAATATATGAGGTACAGAAATATCTTACCAACTGGCACTATTCCTATGATGCTTTAATACTTGCAGTAAATAAGGATGTTTGGAACAGCTTCCCGGCCGACATTCAAGAACAATTGCAAAAGGCGGCTAACGATGCTATGAAGTGGGAGATCGACCTGAGCAGGCAGGGACTGGAGGATGGAATTAAACTATTAAAGGATAATGGCATGGAGGTTACAGACCTGACACCTGAACAGATTCAGCCATTTAAGGATAAGACAAAAGATGTCTATAAGAAATATGCTGAACAGATCGATCCGGAAATTGTTAAGTCTTTTGAGGATGCCGTTGCAGCTTTGAAATGATTATGGAGTAACTTTGACAGGGGATAGTACTATCAGGTACTCGTCCCCTTTAATTCCTTTTAAGGAGGGATACTAATTGCTTAAGGTACTTGACAAGATTGAGGAATATATATGTGCAGCTATATTGATGTTTATTTCTACTATTGCGTTTATAAATGTCATCGTAAGGTATTTAACCAATTATTCATTCGCCTTTTCTGAAGAGTTGCAGATTAACCTCTTTGTATGGCTTACACTTTTGGGTGCATCTATGGGTTTGAGAAAGGGAGCACATCTGGGAGTTAGCATGTTGGTGGAAAAATTTCCAGTAAACTGGAGAAAGGTTATAACTGTATTTATAGGTATATGCTCAGTAGGCCTGTTTGTTCTTCTGCTTGTACAGGGAATTGACCTTGTGGCAGGAGAATTCAGGAACAAGATGACAACCTATTCTATGGGACTTCCAATGTGGTGGTTTGGAATGGGAATACCTGTGGGAGCTGTATTCCTGATTATAAGGGCAATACAGGTCATGGTTGAAGAATTCAATAACCTCTCAAAGGTCAATCTATGCGAGGTTAAAACTGATAAGACAGAATAAAGGGGGTAGTGCTTTTGGCACTTTCAATAGATCCAGGGATATTATTGATTGTGGTGTTTTTTGCATTGATATTTCTCAAGGTGCCTATTGCTATATCACTCGGCGTTTCGGGTATGCTTTTGGTCTATTTGCAGCAGCTAGGAACACAGATGTTTGCACCGGTGTTTTTTGCTAACATATCAAAATTTTCTTTGCTGGCTATTCCTTATTTTATTTTAGCCGGAGTTGTGATGGGTAAAGCCAAAATATCTGATAAATTGATACATCTCATTTCACTTCTGGTAGGACCGGTAAGAGGTGGCCTGGCCACTGTAACCGTAATAGCCGCATTATTCTGGGGGGCGGTTTCAGGGTCTGGCCCAGCAACAGTGGCTGCTATTGGGACAATTTTGATTCCTGGTATGATAAAGGCGGGATATGACCGCGGTTTTTCTGCTGCTATTGTTTCGGCTGCCAGCGGCCTGGCCATTGTTATACCACCCAGTATTGGTTATGTGGTATATGGTACTATAACAGGCGCATCTATAAGTAAGTTATTTATAGGAGGTATTATTCCGGGTATAGTGGTAGGTATATGCCTGATTGTAGCAGGCTATATTATATCAGTTATTCGTGACTACAGGGGTGAGGCCTGGGGGACATTGAGCGAGGTGTGGCGAGCGTTTAAGGAGGCCATCTGGGCTATCATTTCCCCATTAATAATACTGGGTGGCATATACGGCGGTGTATTTACTCCAACGGAAGCGGCAGCCGTTTCTATATTCTACGGTCTATTTGTTGGGTTTTTTATATATAAGACTTTAACTTTAAAGGACCTATATGACCTGCTGGTTGAGGCTAGCGTGTCGACAGCTGTGGTTATGCTGGTCGTATCCTTTGCAGGCATATTTGGATGGGCTATGACCACACTGGGGTTTGTGGAGAGGGTCTCACAGTTTGCAATTTCACTTACGTCAAATCAATATATACTCCTTTTCGTTATAAACGTAATTTTATTTATAGCGGGTATGCTGATGGATGCCATCTCCATATACTATATAACTCTCCCGCTTTTAATGCCTATAATGGCATACTTTAACTGGGATCCTGTATGGTTTGGTGTAGTAATGACTATAAACCTGGCCATTGGGCAGATAACACCTCCTGTTGCTGTAAATCTTTATGTAGGGGCAAATATTGCTAAAGTATCCATAGACGAGATATCCAGAAATGTCATTCCTTTTGTGGCTGCTGCGGTAATAGGATTGTTGATCGTTATGTATGTACCGATAATTACGACATGGCTGCCAAGCCTTATGATTCATTGAGGGCTATATGAGTATAGAGGTAAAGGATAACAAAATAAGCCTGTGGTGTATAAGGATTGAGCCGGGAGAAGACCTCTTGAATTCCTTAAAGTCAATTTTCATAAAGGCGAATATTACAAATGGGATTATCGTTTCATGTATAGGGAGCTTACGACATGCTACACTGATATTTCTCCAAAAGAATTTTAAATATAGCCAACCCACGAGAATAAATGGCCCTCTTGAGTTTCTATCCGCTCAGGGGACCATAGGAATAGATAATGATAAGATTAGTATTCATCTACATGGAATTATAAGTGACCATGATATGTGTGTTTATGGAGGACACTTTGTGGATGATGAAGACGGAAACCTCGTATTTGCCACTATGGAGATCTGCGTCCTGGTACCAGAGGATATATCTTTTATAAAACAATATGATGATAAAACAGGTTTTAAGATTTTTAATCCAAACAAAAGATAGGAGGCATGACATTATATGGCGACAAATATTTTAATGCCAAAGCTGGGTCTTACGATGGTAGAGGGTACTGTAACAAAATGGTATAAAAAAGAGGGCGATCCGGTAAAAAAAGGTGAGACACTTGTAGATATATCCACAGAAAAAATATCCAACCAGCTCGAAGCACCAGATGGTGGAATATTGAAAAGGATTATGGTAAAAGAAGGAGAGACGGCACCGGTGTCGTCAGTCATAGGTATAATTGCCGCACCTGATGAAAAGTTAGAAGAGTCTGAGGAGAAGACAGAGAAGATATCGGAGACTGCTGAAGAGTTGAACATCGTTAACGAAGAGGCAAAAGAGATAAAAAGGGTAGATACCGGTTATATATCCGCATCTCCGGCAGCCAAAAAACTGGCTAAGGAAAAAGGGGTTGACCTCAGTCTGGTTACCTCGTCAGGGGTGAGAGGTATGGTGGTAGAGGGTGATGTAGAAAAGTACCTTGCAAAAAAGGTGAAGGCTACTCCGGTGGCGGAAAAAATGGCCAAGGAATTAAATGTTGATCTATCACAGATTCAGGCAGAGGGAAGAATATCAAAAGAGGATGTGCAAAGATATGTGTCGCAGAAGATTCAGGGCGACTTAGAGGATAGGATACCTCTAACAGGCATGAGAAAAGTAATATCCGATAGAATGTCTTTGAGCTGGCATGCCTCACCCCATGTGACAGAGGAAGTCTCAATAGATATAAGTGGTTGCAATAAACTTAGAGAGGCATATAAACAGAGTGGTGTTGATTTAACATATACAGATATAATTGTTAAAGCTGTAAGCGTAGCGCTTAAAGAATTTCCATATGTTAATGCCAGTGTAGATGGAGAGTTTATTGTGCTGAAAAGATACATCAATATTGGAGTAGCAGTGGCATTGGATGATGGCCTGATTGTACCAAACATTAAAGATGCTGATAAAAAAGGATTAAAGGAGATATCTGAAGAGTTAAAGGACCTCTCAGAAAAAGCACGCAATAATTCTCTCGCCACGGATGATGTTACTGGCGGCACATTTACCGTAACAAACCTCGGTATGTACGGCATAGAGAGCTTCACTCCTATTATAAACCCGCCGGAGAGTGCTATACTGGGTGTGAATAAGATTGAAGACCGACTTTTCTTAGAGGACGGCAATGTAGTATCCAGATCAATGATAAAACTTTCATTATCATTTGACCACAGACTGATTGATGGGGCTTACGCAGCAAGGTTTTTAAACCGCTTGAAAGGGCTTTTGGAAAATCCCATGTTAATGCTGGGATGAGATTGAGCGAGTGTAGTGTTTTGAATATGGGGACATACCTCTTTTTAGATTGCAGGTTTTACAGATGAGGCATGTCCCTATATTTATTTCACCATTTTCTAAGAAGATATCTCTCAATGAACTTTTTTGTTTATACTCCTCCTCACTTATCTAAGCTCGTACAGGTCTATGCTTCAGGATCTTCAGTGCCCTGTCATCGGTACGGTTGCGCTTGCCAAATTGAGGCTAAAATATGTGATGAATTATGACTTGTGTAATTACCCATTATGGGTTTTACATTGAGTGAATTTATACTATAATGGAAGTAGTAAGTATTTATGAGGGAGAGTAATATGGTAGAGGGGATAGAGGAATTCCTTGAGTTACATCCATATTTCAATGTATGGTTTCATAGTGCCATGGATAAGCCGCTCCCATACGGAGAGTTTGGATTGTATCCAGACAGTGAGGTTGAGATACACGGCCTGGCCATGAGATACTTCAACAAGCTCATTGTTGTTGGAGAAAATACAGGGCGGTTCTCAGGCATCATAAACGGCATATCCTCTATAAATGGTGAGCTTGAGGCTGTGTCAGAGATAGCTGATGAAATGGGCAGGACTGTAAGGGTGCTGGACTATTGCCTATTAGAAGATATAAAATCGGTTGAGGTAAGCCATAAGGTGAGGCGGGCATCAATAGAAGAGGCAGGGGATATTGTGAGGTTCTATGAGGGCGGCAGTTTTCCCCAGGTACTACCCGATGTGGAGTATACCATTGCCAATAACCGATGGTATCTGGTGGAAGATGGGGGAGAGATCGTATCTGCTGCCTGCACCTTTGCTGAGACTGATGACTATGCCATAATAGGAGTTGTTTATACCCCGGATGAATTTAGAGGCCGCGGATATGCCACATCCCTCATGACAAGACTCTCTTCAGACCTTTTGCATGAGGGCAAAAGACCGCTTCTCTATTATGATAATCCTATAGGAGGGAAGATATACCTTAAGCTGGGATTTAAGCCCATAGATAGATGGGGCATGATAAAACTGGAGGGATAGCATTTGAAATACAAGCTGGTTGTGACAGATATAGACGGTACCTTAGTGGATAATGATAAACAGATTTCTGATGTCACGATGAGGTATATAGACGAATTCAGGGCAAAGGGAGGGCTCTTTACCATAGCTACAGGCAGGGGTGAAAGGGCGGCCAGGCCGTTTATAGAGAACTTGAAGTTGGATGTACCTGCCATTATTTTTAATGGGGGAGAGCTGTATCACCCTGAAACAGGTGCGCTTTATGCCCATTATGTTGATAAAAAGATATTTAATTTAGTTATTGACTGGTTTAAGGATACAGACCTGGGTATAGTCACATACCATAATGATAGGATATTCATATCAGAGTATAAACCATCCCATGACCTGTACATGGCCCAAGAGAGGGTTGAGGTGGAGAGGATACCTGACATTAAAGAGGTGGATGAGGTAAATAAGATACTTCTGGTGGGCGATATCGGCAAGGCGAGGGACCTGATGAAGGAACTGGAGGCAAAAACCGGTATAAGTATAAATCACGTACAGACAGAGGATGTATATCTGGAAGTATTGCCAGAGGGGATATCCAAAGGAAAGGGGCTTATTGAACTCTGCACTTATCTTGATATACCTGTTGAAAAGACAATAGCCATAGGTGACCACATGAATGATATAGATATGCTGAAGACAGCCGGATGCGGCATAGCCATGGAGAATGCCACGGATGAAGTAAAGAAGGTCGCCCGTTATATAACAAGAAAAAATACAGAAAATGGTGTGGCTCATGTATTAAAACAAGTGATGACATTTATGGTATAATAGTATTATAAATGTGCGAAAATGGGGGGATTGAACATGGCCAGGCCTCTTTTAGTCATTTATATGGTGGCTGTTATGATAATTGTAATTGAGGAACTGTATAAACAAGATAAAGTGCTGGGCGCTTCATTTTACAACAAAAAGAAGCTCCTCTTTGAGATGAAATACAGGAACAGTATTGAGGACAGGAACCTTTGGATGGCTTATACAGCCGGCACTGTGTTTTTTGCCATGTTCATGTATATGATGGCTTTTGACCTTTCGGATTTCTTGCTTCTTTTTGTCTCATATGCTGTCATATTCCTCTACCTTGTATATAAGAGGGATATACTTCTGGTCTATAGAGAAAGGCTCATACACCTGGGGGCTACAATACAGGTGTTTGACTTTGACATATATGACACATACAGGATATCCTATGATGAGAAGGCACTGTATTTATATACCGAAGACCCTCTGGAAAAGCCTGTAAGGATACCCATTGATGTAAAGACAGAGGTCCTGGTAGAGCTCAATGATATACTATCCCCCTATGTACGGCAGATGGTGAAGAAGTGAAAAAGGAAAAGAGCCCCAATACAGCCTCCATTATAGCAAATCCGGCATCGTTTGCGTGGGAAGATCAGGAGTATGGACGCCTTTTTAAGTATACCGAGATAGCACTCGGGAAAGAACTTAAGGGTGATGAAGAGATACCCCTTGTAGTTGAGAAAAAGATAAATTTTTAGACCATGAGCATTGCCCATGGTGTTTCATTATATAAACAGGTTTACATTTCCCTCATCAGCATGAGCAAGATATGTTGCAACGCCGGCGTAGTCTATGCCATCAATGAGTTCTTCCTTCTTTATGCCCATTATATCCATAGACATGGTACAGGCTATGAGTTTCACACCCATGGCCTGGGCAGATTCCATGAGCTCATTTAAGGAGTAGACATTCTTCTGCTTCATTATCGACCTCATCATATAGCTTCCTATGCCGCCCATGTTCATCTTAGAAAGCTTTAACTTTTCAGGCCCTCTGGGCATCATCCAGCCGAACATCTTCTCTATCATGGACTTTTGCACCCTTACCTTCTGCGCCTTCCTCAGGATGTTTAAGCCCCAGAATGTAAAAAACATGGTCACCTCGTCTCCCATAGAGGCGGCTCCATTGGCAATGATAAAGGCAGCCATGGCCTTATCCAGGTCTCCTGAAAATACTATCATCGTCTTTTTGCTCATATCCTCACCTATGCCTTTTCCACTATTGCTGTAATCACATTATCGCTTTGCTCTAAGGATAAAAGTTTATTGCCTGTCTTTTTGCACCAGGCCTCCACATCCTTCGAAAATCCAAAGTCCGATGCCTCTATCTTTACTTTTTCACCAGTGGCCATGGTCTTTATCTCCTGAAACAGCTTCATTATAGGCCCGGGGCACTGAAGCCCCTTTGCGTTTATATATCTTTCTTCCATTTTCAATCTCCTCCTTATACTGTCTCAAATGGATATGAGGAAATTCCTCCATCCAGTATCCTTATATTTTCAAAACCCATCTGGCTCAATATCCTGTATGCCATGTATGCCCTCTTGCCGATTTTGCAGACTAAGACTATCTCCTTGTCCCTTGGAAGCTCATCAGCCTTTTTTCTGAGCATGCCAAAGGGTACATTTACCGAACCGGGGATAGAAGATATAATGAACTCCGGCTCTATACGGACATCCACCACATAGTATTTATCCAGGTTTTCATGGAGCTCAACAGGAGATATGCCCTTTAGCTTGCCGTCCAGCTTATTTACCGCCACTTCTCCGGCTACGATGGTGGACGCCATGGCAGTGGATACGGGCGGAGCATAGGCCAGGTCCAGGTTTACCAGGTCATCGGCCTTTGCACCAAATGTAATGGCGGTAGCCAGTATGTCTATTGGCTTGTCCACAACACCCTCACCCACTATCTGGCCGCCCAGCACCCGACGGTTTTTCCTATCTACGATGAGTTTGGTGGTGATCATCCTATAGCCCGGTATATAGTGGGCCCTATCCTCTGATGGCACCAGCACTGTTACCACATCAAAGCCGTTCTTCCTTGCATCGGCTTCGCTGAGTCCAGTTTTGGCGGCGGTCATATCAAACAGCTTCACTATGGTTGTACCCAGCACCCCATTAAAGGACCATTCCCCATCAGCTAAGTTTATACCTGCTATCCTTCCCGTCTTATTGGCTGTAGACCCCATGGGATACCATACCCTCTGGCCGGTTATCAGGTTTACATTCTCTGCGCAGTCGCCAACAGCATAGATATCCTTAATATTTGTTTCCATTTGCTCATTTACTGCTATGGCCTTTGTGGGGCCAAGCTCTATTCCAGCTTCGACTGCCAGCCTTGTATTTGGCCTTACACCAATGGAAAGTATGGCTATATCGCAGGGGAGTGTCCTCTTAGAAGTGATAACCTCATTGACCCTCCCATCACCCTTGAAGGCCTGCACAGCCTCACCAGTGAGTATATCTATACCTTTTTCCTTAAGATAGTTTTGCACCGTAAGGGCAATCTCCTTATCAAACCCGGGCAGTATCGTGTCCATCATCTCGATGACGGTAACCCCTACACCTCTTTTGGCCAGATTTTCACCCACCTCAAGGCCTATAAAGCCGCCCCCCACAATTACAGCATTTTTAATCCCTGAATTTGCCTGTCTCTTTATCCTGTCAGCATCGGTCACCCTTCTGAGCGTGAAGACATTATCCAGGTTCACACCCTCTATGGGCGGCACAAAGGGTGATGCACCTGTGGCAAGTATCAACCTGTCATAGATAAATTCCCTTTCTTCACCGGTTTTGAGCTCCTTTGCCAGTACCTTCTTAGCTACAGGGTCAATCCTCAAAGCCTCCCAGCCGGTGAGGACGTTTATATCCTGTTCCATCTTGAAATCCTCAGGTTTCCTTACTACCAGTTCGCCCCTTTCCTTTATCACATCACCAATATAATATGGGAGACCACAGCCTGCATATGATATATCACTGTCAGATGTCAGTACCGTTATTTCCGATGTTCCATCCTCTCTCCTTATCTTAGATGCGGCCTTTGTCCCTGCTGCTACAGCTCCTATTATCAGATAACGCATCGAATTACCCCCTTTTGAATTTACCCCATCCCCATGGGGTAGGATTTGTTTATAATTTATCATATTGTTATGTTTATGTCAACAAGGAATGCGTTTAATTTTATATTCAACCTTTAGATATACCTACGTCAATTTCTATCGACATCTGTTCAAATGCTATATACATACGCAATGGCTACAGAAAGGCTAAAACCATAGAAAGTGATAAAAAATATTTATGTGGACTTTGTTGTAAGGGTTATAAAGGAGTGATAAAATAAGTGTTATCAGTTAGTTTGAAACAGCAAAAAGAAGGGGATAAAAAATGACCAGGATTTTAAATTATTTAAAGCCCTACTGGTATCTGATAACAGCGGCGCTTGTACTTGTGTTTTTCCAGTCGATGGCGGAACTTTATCTTCCAACACTGATGGCGGATATCGTAGATACAGGAATAGTGAATGGGGATGTCAATTATATTATTTCAGTGGGCATAAAAATGCTTTTGGTGGCACTGGGTGGTGCATTCAGTGCAGTGATGGCCACCTTTTTCTCCTCCCGTGCATCTATGGGGCTGGGTAAAACCCTTAGAGAGGAGATATTCAAGCATGTAGAGGGGTTCTCCATAAATGAATTTGACAGCTTCGGGGCGGCGTCCCTCATAACCAGGACCACAAATGATGTGACACAGATACAGATGGTTACGATGATGTCGCTGAGGATGGTGGCAACGGCGCCTATAATGGCGATAGGCGGTATAATTATGGCTCTTTCCAGAGCACCAAGCATTTCATGGATATTCCTTGTGGTTATACCCGTTATAGCGTTGGTGATGGTTATTGTATCGAGGATTTCGGTCCCACTCTTTGGATCTATTCAGAAAAAGATTGATACCCTCAACAGGGTTTTGAGGGAGAACCTCACGGGAGTGAGGGTTATAAGGGCTTTCAACCGGGTGGACTATGAGAATAAGAGATTTAATAAAGCAAATCTGGACCTTACCAATACAGCTATCAGGGTCAACAGGCTGATGGCAGGTCTTATGCCTATTATAATGTTTATCTTTAACATGACGACCATTGCTATTATATGGTTCGGTAGTGTGAGGATAGACAGGGGGATTATTCAGGTAGGAGACCTGATGGCATTTATACAGTATGCCACGCTGATAATGTCTTCTGTGATGATGATCTCAATGATATTCATAATGTATCCAAGGGCCTCGGCATCTGCGGAAAGGATAAATGAGGTTCTGGATACAACCCCAGAGATAATAGATCCAGTTAGACCTCAAATACCCGCAGAGATTAAAGGTGTGGTGGAGTTTAGGGATGTGACATTCCGCTACCCAGGTGCAGAAGAACCAGTCCTTTCCAATATTACCTTTGGGGCTGAGCCTGGTAAGACCACTGCAATAATAGGCAGTACTGGTGCAGGAAAGACCACATTGCTCAACCTGATTATGAGGTTTTATGATGCAGAGAAAGGTAGCATACTCATAGATGGGGTAGACATAAGGGAGATACCTCAGGATGTTTTAAGGTCCAACATAGGCTATGTACCACAGCGTTCTACGCTGTTTACCGGGACTATAGCAGACAATATAAGATATGGGAAAGATGATGCCACAGACGATGAGGTAAGGCATGCGGCCTCAATAGCTCAGGCCCTTGACTTTATTGAGGAAATGGATGATAAGTTCGACACAATCATTTCAGAGGGAGGTACCAATGTATCGGGTGGGCAAAAGCAGAGACTCTGCATTGCCAGGGCTATTATAAGAAGGCCAAAGATATATATTTTTGATGACAGCTTTTCTGCCCTTGACTTTAAAACCGATGCAAGGCTCAGGCATGCCCTCCATAAAGAGACTAAAAACGCCACGGTCATTATGGTGGCACAAAGGGTTGCCACCATAATGGATGCCGACCAGATTGTGGTGCTGGATGAAGGTAGAATTGTCGGGATTGGCACTCACAAGGAACTGTATAAAAACTGCGATGTATATAGAGATATTGTGTTATCGCAGTTATCAGAAGAAGAGGTGGTATTATGATGGAGAGACGTCATGGAGGCCATGGTGGTGGGCCGTCTATGGCGAGGGCTGTAGAAAAGCCAAAGGACTTTTGGGGCAGTTTAAAAAGGCTCTTAGGATATTTAAAACCCTTTGCGGTACAGCTTGTCATAGTATTTGTCATGGCCGCCTTGAGTACCACATTTAATATATTGAGCCCAAGGGTTATAGGGATGGCCACCACAAAGCTTTTTGAAGGGTTTATGGAGAAGATGCGTCATATACCAGGTGCCGCCATAGATTTCCAGTATATATTGAATATACTCATAATTTTGCTGGTACTGTATATCTTGAGTTCGCTCTTTGCTTATGCCCAGCAGTATATCATGGTGGGCATTTCTCAAAAGGTAGTCTTAAACATGAGGAAGGACATAATGCAAAAGCTCTCAAAACTTCCCCTGAGGTTTTATGACAGTAATTCCCATGGTGATGTCTTAAGTCGTGTGACCAATGATGTGGATAACATAAGCAATACACTACAGCAGAGCATAACACAGCTCATCACCGCAATTGTTACTCTTGTGGGTGTGATAATTATGATGCTTACCATAAGCCCTATCCTTACACTTGTTACAGTAATAACGCTGCCGCTCAGCATAATAGCAACCGCTTCCATAGCATCACGTTCGCAGAAATATTTTGCGCGGCAACAGAAGGCCCTGGGAGAACTGAACGGCCATGTGGAAGAGATGTACGGTGGGCACAACATTGTCAAGGCATTCGGGCATGAGGGGGATGCAGTTAAAGAGTTTATAGAAATTAATGATGAGCTATACAACGCCTCATGGAGGGCACAGTTCATGTCAGGCATTATAATGCCCCTAATGAATTTTATAAACAATATAGGATATGTCTTTGTATGTGCGGCTGGTGGGGTAATGGTGACGAGACAGAGTATAGTTATAGGGGATATCCAGGCGTTCATCCAGTATTCAAGACAGTTCACACAGCCCATAACCCAGACAGCCAACATAGTGAATATAATACAGTCTACCCTTGCTTCCGCCGAGAGGGTGTTTCAGATACTGGATGAGCCTGAAGAGATCCCGGATAAAGAGAACGCAGCCACGATTGAAGATGCAAAGGGAGAAGTGGACTTTGAGCATGTCTATTTCAGCTACAACGAGGACGCTCCGCTGATTGAAGACCTAAACATAAGCGTCAAATCCGGACAGATGATTGCCATAGTTGGACCGACCGGCGCGGGCAAGACCACCCTTGTAAATCTCCTGATGAGGTTTTATGATGTGCAGAGGGGTAAAATTATGGTGGATGGGGTAGACATAATGGATCTAAAGAAGGAAAACCTGCGCAGGATTTTTGGCATGGTCCTCCAGGATACATGGCTTTTTAAAGGGACGATAAGGGAAAATATAGCCTATGGGAAGGAAGGAGCTACCGAGGAGGAGATATTAAGAGCTGCTAAGGTGGCCAACGCCCATCACTTTATAAAAGCTCTTCCAGATGGATACAACACGGTGCTCAATGAGGAGGCCTCAAATATTTCTCAGGGTGAGAAACAGCTTATCACCATTGCCAGGGCTGTACTTGCAGACCCCGACATATTGATACTGGATGAAGCGACGAGCAATGTGGATACGCTTACTGAGGTATATATACAGAAGGCTATGAAGAACCTCATGAGCGGCAGGACCAGCTTTGTCATTGCCCACAGACTTTCTACTATAAGGAATGCGGATCTGATTCTTGTTATGAATAATGGTAAAATTATTGAGCAGGGGACACATGATGGACTCTTAAAGCAGGGCGGATTCTATGCTGACCTCTATAGGAGTCAGTTTTTAGGAGCCTTTGTGGAGGACGCTGTGTGACCCTTGTCTGAACATTTAATCTTATTATAGATATAAAAGTACCGCCTCGACTTTATCTGCCCTGGCGGTATAATTTTTTTGAGCAGGTTTAGTGTCGGTCAAGGGTTCAGAAACATTTTGGCGTTGCTTCGGTAAGGTGGACATGTCTTTTCCATGGTTTAGTAGCTTTTGCTATCCGCGCATGACTCTCATTCCTTGGCAAAAGTTAAATTATAAGATTAATTTAAAAATAATGCTAAAATTATGATAGTATAGTTACTTGAAGCAAAAGCATGAGATAAAAAATGAAAATAGTAGTAATGTTGGAATAAGATACTCAAAAATGCATTATCAGCATGTTCTACTATTTGCAATAATTGAGAGGAAGGGATAAGCTAAATAAAACCAATAATTTGGGAGGGGGAAAACATGAAAAAGAAAGTACCTGTATTTTTAGTGCTTTTACTGACAGCTGTGCTCATACTAACATCCTGCAGTTCATCAACTTCTGGTTCTGACCAGAACCAGCCGCAGCAACAGGCTCAGCAGCCGCCTGCTCAGGGTTCAGGCCCTGTGGATGTCTCTAAATCAGAGTCTTCGGTGGTAAAGCTTATAGAGGCTTCAAACCCTGCCAACCTACCGGCTGCAGCCAAGAACAGGCCGGATACCCTGATAGTGGGTACGACAGCCCCATCAGGAAAGTTTAACCCTATCTATGCAGACTCAGTATATGACTCATATGTTACAGAGCTTGTCTTTGATGGACTTTTGATGAACGACGAGAAGGGCAACCCGACGCCCAATGTGGCAGAGAGCTGGGATATATCAGAGGACGGCAAGACATATACATTCCATTTGAAAAAGGGTATAAAGTTTACCAGTGGACAGGAGCTTACCGCAAAGGATGTGGAATTTACATACACAGCCATAGCAGACCCTAACTATGATGGCCCCAGGATGGATTCCGTGATGGACCTTGTGGGCTATGATGAGTATCATAACGACAAGGATGGCAAAGTGCCGAAGCTTGAAGGCATCAAGGTGATAGATGACTATACCATCTCATTTACTCTCAAGGATGTAAAGGCTTCAGCACTAATAAGCGATTTTGGCTATGGGATTATGAGTAAAGACTACTATAACTTCGAGAAGGGCAACATACAGAAGCTCAAGGACCTTTTCTTAAAGCCTATGGGCTCCGGTGCATATGTATTTAAGGATTATAAGGCCGGGCAGGAGATAGACTTTGAGGCTAACCCAAATTACTGGAAGGGCGCCCCCAAGATAAAGAATATAGTCATGAAGGTTACCAATGCTGATACGGTCATACAGGAGCTTACCACGGGTGGAGTGGATGTGGATATAGTAGCGGCCAGGCCGGAGAACATTAAGATGCTACAGGACGCAGGATTTATAAACATCATACACTATCCGTCCAACAGCTATGGATACATGGGATGGAACATGCGCCTTGATAAATTCAAGGACAAGAGAGTAAGACAGGCCCTCATGTATGGCCTCAACCGCCAGGGTTTCATTGATGCATACTATAAGGGATACGGCCAGGTCTGCAATGCACCTGTATCCTTAGTATCGTGGGCATACACCGATGACATCAACAAATACCCCTACGACCCGGACAAGGCAAATCAGCTCTTAGATGAGGCCGGATGGGTTAAGGGCAGTGATGGCTTCCGCTATAAAGACGGCGAAAAGTTTGTCATACACTGGATGACATACACAGGCAGTAAATATGTTGATACCCTCATACCGATAGTAAAGGACAACTGGGGTAAGCTGGGCATAGAGGTAGTGCCTGAGCTTATGGAGTTTTCAACCCTTTCCACAAAGGTATACGACGAACAGAACTTTGAGCTATATAACATGGCATGGTCGCTCTCTATAGACCCCGACCCATCTGGAATATTCGCCATATCCCAGGACGTGAAGGGTGGATTTAACTCAGTAGGATGGAGAAATGATGAGAGTGAGAAACTCATTGAACAGGGCCTCAGAGAAACAGACCAGCAAAAGAGAAAGGAAATCTATCAGCAATGGATAAAACTGGCAAATGATGATCTTCCCTACCTGTTCTTGAGCTATTCCGATGATGCATATGGCATAAGCTCAAGAGTAAAGGGATTGAAGATAACACCATATGAGGATTGGACATATTACATCTATCAGGCTGAGCTGGTAAATCCATAGAAGTCTTTGTGCCCGGCTAATGCCGGGCACAATTACAAAAAGGGGTGAGATGATGAGGCAGTACATAACGAGAAGACTTATACAGATGATACCTATACTCATAGGCATATCCATACTTCTTTTCTTTATACTGCAACTGGCGCCTGGCGATATATTTTCAACCATGATGAATCCGCATATGACAGCCGAAATGAAGGAAGAGCTCAGGCATCAGCTTCACTTAGACCAGCCTGCATATATCCAGTATTTCTACTGGGTGCAGGGGGTCCTGAAGGGTGATTTTGGGGACTCATTCTATTTTAAGCAGCCCGTCACAAGGGTTATAAACACTTATATATGGAATTCATTCCTTCTTTCTCTTGTATCCTTTATCTTGAGTGTAATAATATCAATACCCATTGGCGTAATATCCGCCACGAGGCAGTATTCAAGGTTTGACTATTTCTTTACAGTGGTAGCCCTTATAGGGATATCCATCCCTTCCTTTTATTTTGGGCTTTTGCTTATCAAATGGTTCTCTGTAGACCTGAAGCTGTTTCCTGTGTCCGGCATGATGACGCCGGGGGTAAATTTTGTGGGCATGGAAAAAGCAGCAGATATACTCTATCATATGGCCCTGCCATGCATCGTCCTAACTTTGAGCAGCGTGGCTGGACTCATGAGGTACACACGTTCATCCATGCTGGAGGTCATAAGACAGGACTATATAAAGACAGCCAGGGCCAAGGGGCTCAGGGAGAGGGTTGTGATATATAAACATGCTTTGAGGAATGCTATGATACCTGTCATAACCATTTTCGGCATGTGGCTTCCTGGCCTGTTTTCGGGTGCTATAATCACCGAGTCCATCTTTAACTGGCCGGGCATAGGGCCTATAGAGCTTTTAGCTGTGAACAACAGGGATTATCCCCTGCTGATGGGAATAAACCTGATATTAGCCCTCCTTACTCTCCTTGGCAACCTGATAGCAGACATTACATATGCACTGGTTGACCCGAGGATCAGGTTGAAGTGATAGGGGGATGAGATGATATGGAAGCAAAGTCTATTGAGGATGTAAGAGAGCTTGCCACAGAGGACATAATGAGTCCGTGGAAGCTGGCGTGGAGACGCCTTAAAAAGAATAAGCTGGCCATGCTGGGGCTTTATATACTTGCCATTATGGTCTTGCTGTCCGTAGTAGGGCCACTCGTATCTCCATATACAATGGAACAGATGGACCTTTCCAATATACAGTCACCGCCATCTTTGGCCCACCCCATGGGCACGGATGAGGTGGGGAGGGATGTGATGACCAGACTCTTTTATGCTGGGAGAATCTCATTATCGGTGGGCCTTTTTGCGGTGGTCATAAGTGTGGTCATAGGTAGCGTGCTGGGCGGAATAGCGGGTTACTACGGTGGATTTATTGATTCTTTGATAATGCGTATAGTGGATATATTTATGTCATTCCCATTTTTACCGCTCCTTATAACAATTGCTGCGGTGATGTCAGACTGGAAAGTACCGCCGCAGTACAGGATGTTTGTGGTCATGATATTGATTGGAATCTTAAGCTGGCCAGGCCTGGCCAGGATAGTAAGAGGTCAGATACTGTCATTGAGAGAACAGGAGTTTATGCAGGCCGCAGAAGCCCTTGGCATACGGGATAGGAGGAAGATATTCCGTCACCTGCTGCCCAATACCTATGCCTCCATTATAGTTTCGGCCACCCTGGACTTGGGTAGTGCCATACTCACAGAATCATCATTGAGCTTTTTAGGTTTAGGTGTAACACCACCTACCCCTTCATGGGGTCAGATGGTGCAGGTGGCGAGAGACTTGTATACCCTGCAGATGCAGCCGTGGCTCTGGATACCCCCCGGCATATGTATATTCCTGACTGTTATGGCAATTAATCTTTTTGGCGACGGCCTCAGGGATGCCTTAGACCCAAGGCTTAAGAGATAGGAGGGATGTATTGTGGCAGATGACCTGTTAGCCATACACGATTTAAGGACATATTTCTACACAGAAGACGGATTGGTTAAGGCTGTCGATGGTGTCAGCTTTAAAATAAAAAAAGGTGAGGTACTGGGCGTTGTTGGCGAATCGGGATGTGGCAAGAGCATAACGGCCATGTCAATTTTAAAGCTGATTGATCCTCCTGGGAAGATAATATCTGGAGACGTCATTTTTGAGGGAATCAACCTTATAGAACTAAAAGAGGATGATATACGTAAGATTAGAGGAGCCAGTATATCCGTCATATTTCAGGAGCCTATGACCTCATTAAACCCGGTATTTACCATTGGCGACCAGATAGGGGAGGCCATAATGCTCCATCAGGACCTTGATAAGGTAAATGCAAGGAAAAAGGCCATAGAGATGCTTAAAACTGTGGGCATCCCACGGGCAGATGAGGTGGTGGATGAATATCCCCATGAGCTCTCCGGTGGAATGAGGCAGAGGGCAATGATAGCCATGGCCATCTCCTGCAATCCCAAGCTCCTCATAGCCGATGAGCCTACGACAGCACTGGATGTTACCATACAGGCCCAGATACTGGAGCTCATGAGGAATCTGAAAAATGACCTGGGTTCCTCAGTCATGCTGATTACCCATGACCTTGGCGTGGTGGCAGAAATGGCCGATTATGTCATAGTAATGTATGCCGGAAAAATTGTTGAGGAGGCTGAGGTGGTAGAGCTTTTTAAAAATGCCAAACACCCATATACCATAGGACTTTTGCAGTCCAAACCTGTGATAATGAGAGATGAGGATAGATTAAACTCCATACCCGGACAGGTGCCAAACCCATTACACATGCCATCAGGATGCTATTTTCACCCACGCTGCAGCCATGCAATGGATATTTGCAGGGAAAGCCAGCCGGAGCTCAAAGAGGTATGTGAAGGACATAAAGCGGCATGCTGGCTCTATGAAGGAGTGATATAATGGGTGAGGTTTTGCTTAAGGTGAACAACCTCAAGAAGTATTTTTCAATAACAGCAGGTGTCTTTCAACACACGGTGGGGTATGTAAGGGCAGTGGATGGAGTATCTTTTGAGATAAATAAGGGTGAGACGCTTGGCCTTGTCGGGGAATCGGGATGCGGTAAGACAACACTGGGACGGACGATAATAAGGTTACAGGATAGGACATCTGGAGAAGTATATTTTAAGGATAAGGATGTCTTTAAACTAAAAAGAGAAGAACTCAGGAAGCTAAGGCCGAAAATGCAGATAATATTTCAGGACCCATACAGTTCACTAAACCCAAGGATGACTGTGGGAGAGATAGTAGGCGAGGCGCTCTTAGAGCATAATATGGCTAAACGAAATGAGCTACAGGACAGAGTGGTAAAGGCCTTAGAGATGTGCGGCCTTAGCTCATATCACATAAGAAGATATCCCCATGAGTTTTCAGGAGGCCAGAGACAGAGGATAGGTATAGCGAGGGCATTGATTTTAGACCCGGACTTCATTGTGGCCGACGAGCCGGTATCTGCACTGGACGTATCCATTCAGGCGCAGATTGTAAATCTTCTGATGGACCTGCAGCAGAGCTATGGTTTTACCTACCTGTTTATTTCCCACGACCTCAGTGTGGTAAAGCACATAAGCCACAGGGTAGGTGTCATGTACCTTGGTTCTATGGTTGAGATGGCAGATAAGAAGGAACTTTACGAAAACCCGCTGCACCCATACACAAAAGCTCTTCTATCTGCCGTGCCGATACCAGACCCAACCCTTAAGCGGGAGAGGATAATACTGGAGGGCGACATACCCAGTCCTGCCAATCCGCCGTCAGGCTGTAAGTTTCATACTCGCTGCCCCTTTGTAATGAAAAAGTGCAGCGAGGAAATACCCGAATACAAAGATGCAGGAAGTGGGCACTTTGTTGCCTGCCATCTGTTATAGGCGGTGGTAAAGATGAAGGATGAAGATGAAAAGGATATTAAGCTGGAATGGAAGGATATACTGGCATTGATGATAGCCCAGCTTGAAATATTGCTGCCCATGGCGTTAGTCTCCATAGCCGCTATGGCAGTGGTATTGTATCTGATTATGAGGGTGTGGCTTAAGACATGATCGTTTAACAATAAGCATAATATTATTGGCCTGGCCATGATAAACCTTAGATATCACCGGCCAGGCTTTTCTATTCTTATTTGACCGGTGAGTATTCTTATTTGACCGGCGGGGACGGTTCTCGCGGCTCATAATTTTTCTATAAGGGAAAAGCATAATATCTCATTGACATATGCTTGCATTATTATACAATATATATTATAATTTATTCAAAAAGCAGGTAGGGGGAGGAGAAAATGAACAAAAAACTAATTACTTTAATGACCATTTTTATTTTGCTGTTTTCACTGGCTGGTTGTTCCGGCCAGCCGACAGGAAATGAAGCACAGCAGGGGCAGACCCAGGAGGAAGGGCAGTCTGCAAAGACATCTCTTACCTACAATCTGGGGCCGCAGCCAAGGACTATAGACCCGGCCACATGCGACGAGGTGTATGGCTTTACGGTGATTAACAATGTCTTCGAGGGCCTGGCCAGATATGACAAAAACGGCAATCCTGAGCCCGGCATGGCGGAGTCATGGGAGACTTCCGATGATGGTCTAACATGGACATTCCACCTGAGAGATGCCAAATGGAGTGATGGTAAACCTGTCACTGCTAAAGACTTTGAATACTCATGGAAGAGAGCATTAGACCCCAACACGGCAGGTCCTTATGCATATCAGCTATACTATGTTAAAAACGGTAAGGCATACAATGAGGGAAAGGCTGATGCCTCAGAGGTAGGGGTGAAGGCTATAGATGACAAGACCCTCAAGGTAACTCTGGAAAGCCCAGCACTATATTTCCTTACTATAGTATCACTTCCGATATCTTACCCCGTAAGGGAAGACATTATCAAAGAACACCCGGAGGACTGGACAAACAATCCTGAGACCTATATAGGGAATGGACCCTTTAAGATGACAGAATGGGTTAATAACGATTCCTTCAGGTTTGTAAAAAATGAAAATTATTGGGATGCTCAAAATGTCAAACTGGAAAATCTCACTTTTACACTGATGACTGATGAAAACACAGCCCTGAGTGCCTTTAAATCCGGCGAGGTAGACTATATAGACACCGTGCCGCCGCTGGAAATACCTGGTCTTAAAGAGGATGGGCTGCTAAATACCGTCTTGACCATGAACACCACCATGGTTGAATTCAATACAACCAAAAAACCACTGGATGACCCGAAGGTGAGGAAGGCTTTAAGCCTTGCCATAGATAGGAAAACCATAGTAGAAAACATAACACAAGGTGGAGAGAAGCCTGCCGGCGGCCTTGTGGCGTATGGTTTTCAGGATGCAGAGCCGGGAAAAGACTTTAGAGAGGTTGGCGGAGACTATTACCCTGTAGATAAAGCGGATGTGGAGACGGCAAAAAAGCTGCTGGCAGAAGCCGGGTATCCGGATGGGAAAGGTTTCCCAAAGCTCACCTATATATTCAATGACAGGTCTACAAACAAGCAGATTGCACAGGCACTTCAACAGATGTGGAAGCAAAACCTTGGTATAGATGTGGAGCTCAAGACAGAGGAATGGCAGGTATTTATCCAGGACGTCATAAGTGGAAATTACGAGATGACCAGAATGGGGTGGCAGGCAGAGTTTATGGACCCTATAGCTATGCTGGAGCTTTTTACTACAGGCAGTCCTAACAACGACCCCAGGTGGAGCAACAAGGAGTATGATGAGCTGATTGAAACAGCAAAGACCAGTACGGGCCAGAAGACACGTATGGAGGCACTTCATAAGGCAGAGGATATAATAATGGAGGAGATGCCCATAGCTCCTATTTTCTACAGTGTAAAGCAGAATGTGGTAAAGCCGGGACTCAAGGACTATATAGTTTTACCCAATAATGGGGTAGTACTGTTCAGAAACGCATATTGGGCAGAATAACCCAGGATTTTTGAGTGCGGGCATCTGGTAAGTATTCAGATACCCGCTATTGCTTTTCAAGTTTCCTGCCAGATATTATAACTTCTCTATGGAATTTCTCATTTATTTCCTTTATCACCCTGTTTATACGAACATCATATTTCATGTCAAATATGGAAAGCTGCCTTGGCCCCTCTTCTGTCAGGTTGGAGACCGAAACACCTATGAGCCTGATGGGTTCATGGAGTTCCATGGCGTCGATTATCTTGCAGGCCAGGCCAGCTATATCCTTTTCACTGGATATCAGGTCATCTACTGTCCTGCTCCTGGTGTAAGTCTTAAAGTCCGATGTCTTGTACTTCACCGTCACAGTCTTTGCATAAAGACCATGCCTCTTTAAGGAATCAGCCAGTTCTCTTGAAAATTCCGTTACATATTTCTTCAATTCAGCCTTATCCATGGTATCCCTGTCCAGAGTGGTCTCCCTTCCCATGGACTTTGTCTCACTGGATGTCTCTACAGGCCTATCATCTATACCCCGTATCAAATCATATATCTCAGAGCCAAACTTGCCGAAGAGGTTGATAAGCTGCTCCCTGGTAAGATGAAGCAGGTCATCCACAGTGTATATACCTATACTGTTTAGCTTTTCCGCAGATTTTTCTCCTATACCGTAAACCTTTCTCACAGGTAGAGGTTTTAAGATTTCCGGGACCATATCCTCTGTTATTACCATGAGGCCGTCGGGTTTATTCCAGTCTGAGGCCAGCTTGGCGAGAAACTTGTTATATGATACCCCTGCGGATACTGTAAGCGAAGTCTTCTCAAATACCTCTCCCTTTATAGACTTTGCCATCTCTACAGCATTTTTTCCAGTAACGTCTAAATAAGCCTCATCTATAGAGAGGGGTTCTATCACATCTGTGTACCTATGGAGGATTTCAAATATTGAGGAAGATACCTCCCTATATCTCCCATGCCTTACAGGAAGAAAAATACCCTCAGGACATAATGCCCTTGCCTGATACATAGGCATGGCAGAGTGCACCCCATATTTTCTGGCCTCATAGGAAGCGGTTGAGACCACGCCCCTCCCTGATATACCACCTACTATCACAGGCTTTCCTTTGAGCTCCGGGTTATCCAGCTGCTCTACAGAAGCAAAGAAGGCATCCATATCCACATGAATGATACTTCTTTTCATAAACCTCACCTTTTAACCGGCCTGGCCACGATAAACTTCACAATATCGCTGGCCAGGTTTTTCTCCTCCACTATCTCAAAGCCGGCCTTTTTGATATTATCTGCTGTCCTCCTGTTTATGTTTGCCCCATATGTGCCGACAACCAGCGGGTTGATCAGGTCCATGATAAAGCCAGCCAAAGGGTTTTCAGACCGCACATGTTCTAAGAATATGGCTTGGCCATCTCTCTTTAAGACCCTGTGCAGCTCCTTTAGTCCCTTTATGGGGTCAGGTACAGAGCAGAATACAAAGGTTGATACTGTAAAGTCAAAGACATTGTCCTCAAACTCCAGGTTTTCAATATCCATTAAACTCAGTGTTATGTCCTTAAGTCCCAGATTTCTCCTTTTCTTCTCAGCTATCTCTATCATCCCGGGGCTAAAGTCAACTGCGGTAATATCTGCACCTTCGGGATAATAATCCATGTTCTTACCTGTACCAACGCCAACCTCCAGAACTTTTCCATTAACCTTTTCAAAGACAAGACCCCTCCACTTTTGAAAGCCCAATGCCTCCATTGGGCTTTCAAAGGCGTTGTATAGCCCTGCTATCCTATCATATCTTTTCCTTATTACATCAGTCCTGTCTTTCATAACCTATCCTCTCCTGACTGTTTGTTAATGTAATTATATCATATTTTATCTGACACTATTTGAGCTGTATATCGATAGGTGTTGATAAAACTACGTATCTGTATTACCATATGTAATACGGAGGTGGTAACATGATTAGTATAAGGCTGCCACAGGATATAGAAGAAAGGCTCAATATAATTGCAAAAAGAGAAAAGGTAACAAAATCGGATATAGTAAAAAAGCCTTAGAAAATTATATTGCCCATTATGAGGAAACAAACCGTCCCTATGATTTAGGTAAGGATTTATTTGGGAAATATGGTAGTGGGAAGGGCGCATTATCCACTGACTATAAAAGAATTGTTAGGGAGAAAATTAATGGAAAGATCTCTCATTGATGCTGGCCCATTGATTGCACTATTTGATAAAGATGATAAGTATCATAAATCTATTAAGGAATTTCTTGCGACCTATAATGGGCGTTTGTTTACTTCCTGGGCGGTTATTACAGAAGCAATGTATATGCTCGATTTTGATATCAGGGCACAGGTTGATCTTCTTAATTGGATACAACGAGATGCACTGGAGATCCCTGTGATATCTAAATTGTATATACCCAAGATAATCGAAGTTTCTAAAAAATATTCTGATGTACCTATGGATTTTGCGGATGCGACACTGATGGTTATTTCTGAAATGGAAAGTATTGGAAATATAATCACTATCGACTCGGATTTTAATATATCCAGGGATTCTCAAAAAAAGGCACTAAAAAATATTTTTATTTAAAACCTCAAATTTTAATCCCCTTGCAGGATTTTTGAAAACGATGTAGAATATTATATAGTGCAAGCGTATGCACAATAAATATATTTTATATTGCTGAAGTGCATTATAGTTATACTTATTTTAAAAGTGTTTTCTTACTGCATTTTATGCAATCGTTTGAATAGAGAGGGGATGGGACAGAGCACATCTTGTATAATTTTAGTGAGCGGCAGTAAAATCTATGCATAAAAATTTAATCCTTTAGGAGGGGTATGATGAAAAGGTTTTTAGCAGTTTTGTTGATTGCAGTCTTAGCCATATCCATGGCGGCATGCGGCGGCTCAAGTCAGCCACAGCAGAACACAGAGCAGGACAATCAGAGTACAGCGGTTGAAGAGAATAAGGGTGTAGAGCTTACAGTATGGTCTCACCTCACAGAGACCGAGGTCAAGAAGGTACAGGAGGTGGCAGACAAGTGGGCCTCTGAGACCGGCAACAAGGTAAAGGTGCTCGCAGATAACAGTGACTTCCAGGCCTTTGCTACAGCAGCCAACAGCGGCAAGGGGCCAGACATCATGTTTGGACTTCCCCATGACAACCTGGGTACTTTCTACAAGGCAGGGTTATTGGAACCTGTACCGGATGGTGTGATAAACGACAGCGATTATGTGCCTCTGGCAATTGATGCAGTAAGCTACGATGGCAAGAAGTATGCAATTCCGCTATCCATGGAGTCCTATGCACTTTTCTACAACACCGATATGATAAAAGAGGCTCCAAAGACATGGGATGAGTTTGTAAATGCAGCAAAGCAGTACGGGTTTATGTATGATATAAACAACTTCTATTTCTCCTATGCCTTCATAGCCGGCAATGGTGGATATGTATTCAAGAATAACGGCGGCGGCTACGATGTGAATGACGTAGGCCTTAACAATGAGGGCGCAAAGAAAGGGTTTGCTGCAATATATGACATGGTAAACAAGTATAAGTTCATGCCTGCAGATATAAAGGGCGATATAGCCAAGGGCAATTTCCAGAGCAAGAAGATAGGCATGTATATCTCCGGACCATGGGATGTGCAGAGCTTTAAGGACGCTGGAGTAAACTTTGCTGTGGCTCCTCTGCCAAAGCTGGAGAATGGCAGTGACATGAAGCCTTTCGTTGGTGTGCAGGCAGCCTTTGTAAATGCCAACTCCAAGAACAAGGATGCAGCATGGGAATTGATGAAGTATCTGGCAGAGAACACCCCTATGCCGCTCTTTGAGACAGGCAACAGGATACCTGTTATAAACTCCATATTAAACAGCAGCGAGGTTCAGTCCAACGAGATATTAAAGGGATTTGCTGATTCCGCTTCAAAGGGCGAGCCGATGCCAAATATAGCTGAGGTACAGGCCATGTGGACACCAGCCAACAACAACCTGACACTGATCACATCGGGTAAACTGGCTCCAGATAAGGCTGCAGACCAGATTGTGGCGCAGATGAAGGAAGGCATTGCCACAATGCAATAGAAAGGTCCGGTGAGTATTACTATGAAAAGGAAAAATAACGGAGACGGATGGGCGGCTTACGCCTATCTGTCTCCTGCTCTTATTTCGATGGCTATCTTGAGTTTTTTTCCAATAGCATATACGGTGTATATAGCCTTTACCGACTTTAACCTGAATCACTTTAAAAACTATGAGTTTGTGGGTTTTAAGAACTTTACCTATGTCCTTACAGGGCCGTTTAAGGATATATTTTTCTCGGTGTTCCTCTGGACATTGATCTTTGCGGTATTATCCACCATATTGTGCTATATTGTTGGACTCATATTAGCTGTTCTTTTAAATAACAAAAACATGTGGGAAACCAACATATACAGGGCAATCCTGATCATACCGTGGGCTCTCCCGGGGACCATAGCCGTACTTGCATGGTCAGGTCTGCTAAATGAGACTTATGGAGGGATAAACCTCATTCTCGATATGCTCAACTTATCGGCCAGGCCGTGGATGACAGACCCATTCTGGGCCAAGGTAGGCATCATTATTGCCAACGTATGGCTGGGCTATCCCTTTATGATGAACGTATGTCTCGGCGGACTCCAGGCCATATCGCCGGAGATGTATGAGGTGGCAGACTTAGACGGGGCCACATGGTGGCAGAAGCTGACGAAGATTACCATCCCTATGCTAATGCCTTCATCGCTGCCTCTTTTGATCTCTACATTTGCCTACAACTTCAACAACTTCGGTACAGCATATCTCATAATGCAGGGAATGCCGCCCAGGCCGGATACCCAGTTTGCCGGGTATACGGATATACTGCTGACAGCTTCATACAAGATGTCCCTGCAGTTTAACCGATATGACCTGGGAGCTGCCTTGAGCATAATAATATTCCTGATAGTAGGTGTGCTTAGCATTATCAACATGAGGGCGACCCACGCCTTTGAGGAGGTGGAGTAAATGCAGGAGCCAATGGCCATGGCAACGATGAAGAGGGAGGTCCACAGGGAGAGGATAAAGCCGCAGGATAAGAGACTTCTCTGGATAAGCAGGGTGATAATATGGGCGGCTATACTCATAATACTGTTTCCGGTATACTGGGTTGTGATAGCCTCATTGAGCCCGGGGGATGCCTTCTTTACAGGAAGCTTGATTCCAAAAGGAGCAAGCCTTCAAAATTATGTGGATGTTATTCAGACGACAGATTTTCTCATATGGATTAAAAACAGCATGATACTCTGTACAGGGGTTTCCATAATACAGCTTTTCATGACAACCACATCGGCATATGCCTTCAGCAGAATGAGGTTTAAGGGAAGGAAATATGGTCTCATGACATTGCTGATACTGCAGATGTTTCCTACAATGATGGCCATACCAGCCATATATGGCATACTGGTCAGGATTAATATGCTGGATAGCATATATGCCCTTATGATTGTCCTGGCTGGTGGGAACGCATTTAATATATGGCTTTTGAAGGGATATATTGACAGCATACCCAGGGAACTGGATGAGGCAGCCAAGGTGGACGGTGCCACTCACTGGCAGATATTTACCAGGATTATACTACCTCTTATTGTACCCATGCTGGTAGTCATATTCCTCTTCAGCTTCATAGGTGTCTACAGTGAGTTTGCCATTACCAGCGCTGTCATCCATGACCCGGGAAGCTACACTGTGGCTTTGGGCCTTCAGAGGTTCATATTGAACCAGTTTGCCGCCCACTGGACACTCTTTGCTGCAGCTGCTGTCATGGCTTCGCTGCCCATAACCATAGTGTTTATGCTTTTGCAGAGATACCTGCAGGCTGGCCTGGCCGCCGGGGCAGTGAAAGGTTAAGGTGCATGTTATGAATAGAGAGGCTATATATCACAGGACTATGCTCCCTTTTGCATATCCCGTAGGGGAGCATGAGCTTAGATTGGTATTGAGAGCTGCTAAAGATGACATATATTTTTCGGAGGTCTTCTATGGCGACAGGTATGCAGAGCCGGGGAGTGAGGTAAGTACCCTTATGAGAAAAGAAGCCTCTGACAGTCTCTTTGACTATTATACCGTGACATTGTACACTGAGGAAAAGAGGGTAAGGTACTTCTTCCACCTGAGTGATGGGGAAGAGGACATCTGGTATTCCGAGAAGGGGTTCAGTGAGGCCAGGCCGAAAGAGGGGCTGTTTCAATATCCATATATCTGCCCGGCTGACCTCTTCACAGAGCCGGACTGGATAAAGGGCAGGACCATATATCAGATTTTCCCCGACAGGTTTTACAATGGGGACAGAGATAATGACCCCGAGGGATGTGCAAAGTGGGGCAAATCCCCGAAGGCAGATTCCTTCTTCGGGGGAGACCTTAAAGGCATAACAGAGAAAATGGATTACCTGAAAGAACTTGGGATAGGTGTCCTGTATATGACGCCCATATTCAAGTCCCCATCCAACCACAAGTATGATACATCTGACTATTACAGCATAGACCCCGCCTTTGGCGACAAGGATGACCTTAAGAACCTGGTCCGAGAGGCCCACAAGAGAGATATGATGGTGATCTTAGACGGGGTATTCAACCACTGCGGCAAGGACTTCTTTGCCTTTCAGGATGTGGCAATTCATGGCAAAAACTCCAGGTATAAGGACTGGTTTAACATATACAGCTACCCTTTGAAGGTGGGAAGAAACCCCAACTATGAGACCTTTGCCAATGGGGTCTATACCATGCCCAAGCTTATGACCCAGAACCCCGAGGTGAGGGAATATCTGATGGGTGTAGCAGAGCACTGGATAAGGGAAGTGGATATAGATGGCTGGAGGCTGGATGTAGCCAATGAGATAGACCATGACTTCTGGCGGGAGTTCAGGAAGCGCATCAAAGCCATAAAGCCCGACGCCTTCATCATGGGCGAGATCTGGCATGACTCCATGGAATGGCTGAGGGGCGACCAGTTTGACTCGGTGATGGACTACCCATGGAGAGAGGCAGTATTGGATTTCTTTGCCAGGGGAGAGATTGATGCGGTGGGATTTGATGAGAGACTGGCGGGACTTCGCATGTCCTACCCATCAAATGTCTGGCCTGGCCTGGTAAACCTCCTCGGAAGCCACGATACAGCGAGGATTCTAACCCTCTGCGGCGACAGGAGAAAGGCAGCCTTAGCAGCGGTGTTTCAGATGACATACCCCGGCCTCCCCATGGTCTACTATGGGGATGAGATAGGCATGGAGGGCGGCAATGACCCCGACTGCCGCAGGACATTCGTCTGGGATGATAATGGCCAGGACAACAAGCTCTTAAATTTATATAGACAGCTCATAAAACTGCGCAGGATATTTCCGCATCTTTCTGATGGCGACTACAGGACATGGCATACTGAGGGGAATGTGTATGCATATATCAATGGCAGTATAGGGGTTGTGATAAATAACAGTGATGAAGATATATCATTAAGACTGGATAACTTTACCATACTCAGGACAGTGGACATCCTGAGCAGGAAAAGCTATGGATTGGAGAAGTATCTATCCATAGACTTAAAGCCGTATTCAGCAGCCATTCTCCTTACAGAACATGACTATGAAAAAATGAGGGAGGCAGGGGCATGTTAAAAAGGCAAAGATATTTAGCACTCCTATTAGTATTCATACTCATCATAGCACTGGTATCTGCTGGATGCACCCCTGCCAGGAAGACAGACTGGAAGAGCCAGGTGATATATTTTGTCATGACAGACAGGTTCTACGACGGTGACAGGGCCAATGATATAGACATAAACCCGGCTGACCCCAAGGCATACCACGGGGGAGACCTGCAGGGGCTTACTGATAAACTGGACTATATAAAAGGCTTGGGGGCGACGGCCATATGGATAACCCCTGTGGTGGACAATGAGGAGGGAGGCTATCACGGCTACTGGGCCTATGACTTCAGGAGGGTTGACGAACACCTGGGTGATATGGCAAAGCTGAAGGAACTGGTAGATAAGGCACACCAGAAGGACATCAAAGTCATAGTTGACATGGTCTTTAACCACACGGGCTATAGGAGTCCATGGCTCAATGACCCTGCTAAGGCAGGCTGGTTTCACGAGAAAATGGATATAGTAAACTACAATAACCAGGAAGAGGTAGAAAACGGGTGGCTTGCCGGGCTACCCGACCTCAATCAGGATAACCCGGATGTGGAGAAGTATCTCATTGATACCGCCATGTGGTGGATAGACAATACCGGCATAGATGGCTTTCGTCTGGATACGGTAAGGCATGTGCCCAGGGCATTCTGGGAAAAGCTCTCTCAGACAATCAAGGAGAAATATCCTGACTTTTTCCTCCTGGGTGAGGTATGGAGCAGTGACCCTGTATACCTTTCATCCTATCAGGATGCAGGGATAGACAGTATCACTAACTACCCGATGTATTATGCCATAAATGATGTTTTTGCCCACGGCTGCTCGCCGGATGAACTCCACAACGTTATGGAGTTTGAGGACAGCGTCTTTAAGGACACCAATATTCTGGGCAACTTCATAGATAACCACGATGTCCCGAGGTTTATAAACCAGGCGGGAGAAAATAGCATGGAAAAACTCAAGATGGCACTGACGTACCTCATGACCACTAAGGGCATACCCATCATATACTATGGGACAGAGGCCAGCATGGATGGAGGATCTGACCCGGATAACCGTCGGGATATGATGTGGGATGGTGAGCCGGTTTTAGCCGGGTATATAAATGGCCTGTCGGATATCAGGAGCAGCAGCGACGCCTTTGTTTATGGGGACTATATACCCATTGAGGATAGTGACATCGTCGGGTTTATAAGGAAGTATGAGGATAAATATGCCCGTCGCAGGCAGCCGATGCAGTTGTTACAGTTCCTGTTTATAAGGAAGTATGAGGATAAATATGCCCTTGTATTTATAAATAATACTGATAAAATGATAAATAAGACTCTCGTCCTGCCGGAGGATGCAGGTATAAGAGATGGGGTCACCTTAAAGGATAAACTCTCTGCTGCCCCTGATATAAGGGTGGAGGGGACGAAGGTGGAGGTAAGGCTGGGTGCCTATCAACCGGCAATATATATGCCATGATTTAGGTGTGAGAAGATGTTTTACGAATTCAAGAGTATCATAGGCTCGCTTTAAGGTTGCATTTGATGTTGCATATCATTCTCGACATGGTTCCCATAGTGGCATCACTTTGAATATATCTGTAGTTAGAATATAGTGACAAGGAATTTGCATGCACGTATGTGAGGTGTTTAAGATGGCGGTAACCATAAAGGATGTGGCGGCACGGGCAGGGGTAAACCCCTCTACGGTATCCAGGGTGCTGGCCGAGAGCCCGCTGATAAGCGAGGAGACAAAGGAAAAGGTAAGGATGGCTATAAAGGAGCTGGGCTACCACCCCAATGCCATTGCACGCAGTTTAGCCATGAGCTCCAGCCGTACTATTGGCCTTGTCATATCCAGGCCAACAGAGCAGGCCTTTGCCAACCCATTTTTTCCAGAGGTCATAAGGGGCATAGGCACTGTCCTGGAAAGGGAGGGCTACCACCTCATGCTGGAGATGGCCTCTGATGCAGAGTCGGAGGGAAGGACAACCCTCCAGATGTTAAAGAGTAGGAGGGTTGATGGGGTCATACTCACCAGTTCCAGGATTGGAGATAGCCTGATTTCAAGGCTCATAGGGGATGACCTGCCCTTTGTCCTCATAGGCAGGCCCATTGGCAAGGAATACCAGGAGGTAGATCCCGTCCTCTGGGTGGACAATGACAATGTGCAGGTGGGATATGTAGCGACAGAGCACCTCATATTGAATGGAAGAAAGGACATTGCCATGGTAGACGGCCCCAAGGACCTGGTGGTTTCCTACGACAGGCTTTGCGGGTACAGGAAGGCCATGCATAGGTACGGCAGGGAAATAAGGGAAGAGTTTCTGATTAATGTCCCCTTTACAGAGGAGGGCGGGATTCAGGCGGCAGAGCATTTTATTAAGTCCGGTAGGATGCCCAATGCCATATTTGCGGCTGACGACAGCATCGCCTTAGGAGCTATAATGAGGCTTAAAGAACAGGGCATAACAGTACCCGACGATGTGGCTGTGGTTGGTGTAAACGACAGCCCCATAGGCAGGGTGGCCAGGCCGTCCCTCACCACAATGAGTGTTGAGATATTCGATATGGGTGTACGGGCGGCAGAAATGCTCATAGAGAGGATAAATGACAGGGATACACCCTCCTACCATGTAGTCTTCCCTTCGGAGCTTATAGTGAGGGAGTCCAGTACGGCTTTAAAGGCAGAATAGTTGAGGAGGTTTGTTTAATGCTTGGGAAGATTATCTCATATGATTGGACTGATAACAGTGTGGTACTTAATGGAAAAGGCTTTAATATCTATATTGACGTTTTGAGCAATAATATAGTAAATATTGCTGCCTCAAGGGGAGAGAGGCCGGCCCCCAGCCAGGCAGTGGTGATGAAAAGACAGAATGTCGAACTTCAGGTTGAGGAGAGTGATGGGTACATCGACATCTCTACAGCCTCATTCAGGCTCAGGGTGTCCATAGAGGACAGCATTATGGAGATAGATGACGGCGATGGGTTTTTACTCAAGGACATTGAGCTAAACCTGAGTGATGACGATAGGTCATGCACTATAGATGTGAGGGAAGGGGAGCACTTCTATGGCCTGGGTGAAAAGACAGGCTTTCTGGATAAGAAGGGTTACAGGTACACAATGTGGAATACAGACTGCTATGACACCCATACCGAGGGCACGGATACCCTCTATGAGAGCTATCCCTTCTATATAGGGTTTAATCAGGAGGGCAGCTATGGCATATATTTCGACAACACATTCAGGACATACTTTGACATGGGTAAGAGCGACCCTGAGAGGGTAAGGTTTGGGGCAGAGCATGGCCCTATGGGTTTTTTCTTCATATATGGACGGGATATAAAGGACGTGGTAAAGGGCTACACAGAAGTGACAGGCAGGATGGATATGCCGCCGCTCTGGGCACTGGGCTACCAGCAGAGTAAATACAGCTATTACCCGCAGGATAGGGTTGTGGAGCTGGCGAAGTCATTCAGAGAGAAGGATATACCGGCCGATGTCATTTATCTGGATATTCACTACATGGATGGGTTCAGGGTATTTACCTTTGACAAGGAGAGGTTCCCCGATCCCAAAGCTATGATAGACGAGCTCGAGGAAATGGGCTTTAAGGTGGTCACCATCATAGACCCCGGGCTCAAGGCAGACGGATCTTACAGTGTATTTGCCGAAGGGATTAAAAACCACTATTTTGTGACTGACAAAGATGGCCTTCCCTTTACCGGCAAGGTATGGCCTGGCCTCACCTGCCTGCCCGACTTTTCCAGGGACGATGTGAAGAGGTGGTGGGGTGACAACCATAAGGAGTTTATCGAAATAGGCATAGCGGGCATATGGAACGACATGAACGAGCCCGCAGTAATGGACACACCCACCAAGACCATGCCCGAGGATATGGTACACCAGAATAATGGTAAACCCATCAGGCATGAGGAGTTTCACAACGTATATGCCCTCAACATGGCCATGGCCACAAAGGATGCCCTCTTGAGGTTCAGACCCAATGAGAGGACCTTCATCCTCACCAGGGCGGCCTTCTCAGGCATACAGAGGTATGCGGCCGTATGGACAGGGGACAACAGGAGCTACTGGGAACATCTGAAGATGTCCATGCCCATGCTTTTAAATATAGGTCTTTCGGGTGAGCCCTTCTGTGGTGCCGATATAGGCGGCTTTACTGACGACTGTAGCGAAGAGCTGCTTATAAGATGGACACAGGTTGGTGTATTTTATCCCTTCTGCAGAAACCACAATGGCTTAGAGTCTAAGGACCAGGAACCGTGGGCCTTTGGCAGGAGGGCCGAGGATATAACCAGAGAGTTCATAAAGCTGCGATACAGACTTCTGCCATACATGTATAACCTGTTCTATGAGGCTAACACCACCGGCATACCGGTCATGAGGCCGCTTATAATGGAATATCCTGGCGACGAAATGTGTGCTGAGGTATTTGATGAATTCATGCTGGGTGAGAGCATACTGGTTGCACCAGTCTACGAACCCGGTAAGAGGGTCAAGGACGTCTACCTTCCGAAAGGCAGGTGGATTGCCTGGTGGACAGGAGAGGAGTATCAGGGAGGCAGGTACTACCTTGTAGATGCCCCGCTGGATAGGATGCCTATCTTTATAAAGGCTGGGGCGGTCCTCCCGATGGCCAGGCCTATGAAAAGTACATCAGACGGCATGGTTACGGAGTTTCATATCTTCCCCGGCACTATGTCGGGCGAATATGTTTACTACGAGGACGACTGCCGTACATTAAACTACATGAATGGAGAGTATAACCTCTACAGGATAAGCTACAGCAAAGGTGCAGAGGCTGCTGACATAAAGGTAGAAAAGCTATATTATGGGTATAGCGAAGGCCAGAGGCAGTTCCAGGTTGTATTAAGAGGAGAAAAGAATATCGAAAAGGTCCGGGTAAACGGCCAGGCCGCTGAGCCGGTTGCCAGAGACGGAGATGTAATAGTAGATATGACAGTATAGCTTTAGCGCTCCAGATGGGGCGCTTAATTTTTTGGTTTATATTAAATCATTTCCTAAATACAAATAAGGCTTTATAGTTTGTGACAAGTATTTCATTTATAGAACCTCTGCGGCTGCTATTGGAATTTATCATACGTTTGGCCTGTATTCGGTGGATATAATAGTTTCTGTAAAGTTCATCAAAGAATTCGTCATTTGGGTTTTCGTTTTTGGGGTCGGAGTTGCTGAGCATAATCTTAGCGCCTCTTTCATCAAGTCTTTCAAAAAATTCTGCAAGTGCTATTTGTTCTCGATCATCAAAATCAGATTTATTATATGATGTAAAGTTTGATGTATCATTAAGAGGCCTGTAGGGTGGGTCAAGGTAGACAAAAGTATTGTTTTCGACGTATTTTATACTTTCCCTGTAATCAGCCTCGAAGATTTTAACTCTTTGCAGCAAAGCATGGGCTGCATACAAATTATCCTCATCGCATATCGTGGGTTTTTTATAACGTCCTGCTGGTACGTTGAAAAGTCCCTGCTGGTTTACCCTGTATAGCCCGTTGTAGCATGTTCTGTTTAGAAAGATGAATAATGCTGCCTTTTCGATGTCTGGCCTGGCCTCATCTATTGGGGTCAAGTTATAAACAGACCTTATCCTATAATACATTTTTTCACGTTCTTCAAAGGTGCTTTTTAAATATTCTGCCTCGAGCATTTTGAGTTTATATATCAGCTCGTCAACACAATATTTGACAGCATTGTATGAATTTATAAGGTCCTTATTTATATCAAATATGTATGCTTCTTCTATGTTGTATTTTTGCATAATATCAAATAAAACGGCACCACTGCCGACAAATGGTTCTACATATCTCTTAACATTTCCGTTGACTAACTCTTCTGGATAAAATTTCAGAAATGTAGTAAGCAGCTGACTCTTCCCACCAGCCCATTTTACGAAAGGCCTGGCCGGTATATCAGTTCTTAAATTCACTATAGCTTCCATTGGTGCATACCCCCATATGTCCCTTAATTATTTTTATTATACCATAATTTCAGAAATGAGCGGGGTATTATATACTGTAACCTGTGATGATAGTGCGCCTTACTGGAGGGCGCTCAATTTATTTATTATCAACAACGTGTCACATCCTTTTAAAAAAATGGAGGAATTTTATATAATTTGTAGAAATATTAAACTAATAATCACGTCTTTTGATGGATACATGACACACCGTGACAGAATGGTGGTTTAAAATATAAGGGGATGGTTTGATTTGGATATTGAAGAAGAAATAATGGAGTTACTGGATGATCGGGATAACTCGTATTATCGCTTGATAATCATTGTAGGCGCAGGCGGCTCTGGAAAGACGGATATTTTAAAATCCATTGCTGACCAGTGTGGGACATATGTCAACCTGGGCCTGGCCCTATCCGAGAAGCTCCTGGAGTATCCTATAGAGGAGAGGGCATATAAGGCCACAGACTGTCTCAGGGAGATATTAAACAGCATAGAGAAGGAACCGCTCCTGATAGATAATATTGAGCTGCTCTTTGCCCCACACCTCAAGTTAAATCCCTTGAGCCTTTTGAAGCATGAGAGCAGATACAGAAAGATTGTTGCGGCCTGGCCTGGCCGATTTGAAAACGACAAACTCATATATGCCGAGTACGGCCATCCGGAATACAGGACATACGGCAAGAATGGCATTGAGGTACCCATATTAGACTTAGAGAGGAGACAAATCCAATGAAATACAGCGAACTCATCCATTTTGAACCCATAGAGACGGTAACCCAATTAAAGAGCGCCGATGACTATAGAGTTAAGCAGAATTTTTCCGCTTCTTGACAGTAGAGTTATAAGATCGTTAAATCCCTCTCTATTAACGTTGCTTTATGATGTGTATTCCAGATATAACGGGAAAAAGATGACCGCAGACGAAACATTGGACTTTATTATCTCTGAGGTATTTAACCTGAGCATAGATAAGATAAAGGGTGTTGAGGATTTGATTTCTGCTTTGCTTAACCTTATGGGTAAATGTGCCAGAATCCCATAGATTTATTCGTGATAAGGGGATTGAGCTCTATAATGTATCTGATATTGAAAAGAAAGTAATATTACATTGGAGCGCTTTAATGATGGCTTATCCAATTTTTACTGATATTGCGTCTATAGCAGGCAGATTTTTATACCTGCATGAAGCATTTCAAGTTTCATCCGTCACTAAAAGAATATATGAACTGTGGGGGGAAAGAGATACAGTAAAATATGCCACAGAAAAGATTATTTCAACAATGTCTGATATGGGAGTAATATCCCATGGTGAAAAACCTGGCGAGTATAAAAGAGGGAGGCGCATTGTAGTTAATGACCCAGAGTATAAGCTGTTTCTCGTCAATTCCTTTATGCTTGCCACTAATAAAAAGACGCTCCAATATGACACGATAGAAGACCAGTACCCGCTTTTCCCATTTAAAATAGACCTTGCAGTACATGAGGTAAACGAATCAGAAACGGTGAGCCTAAACAGGTTTGACAATCAGACATTTGTTGTAATGAAGTAGCGCTCCAGATGGGGCGCTCAAATTATTTCTAAAAAAATTTTTATAAAAAAGAAGGATTTTTAAATTGGATGTAGAATATATATAACATAAACATAGAAAAGGTTTACTATAGAATTTCATAATGGCAGCATAAGAGGTGCTAAATGGATAAGGTTACTATAAAAGAGGTTGCAAAAAAGGCAAACGTTTCAATAGCCACTGTTTCAAGGGTATTGAACAATAATTATCCTGTAAGCGAGGATGTAAGGCTTAAGGTATTAGAGGCGATAAGTGAACTAAATTATCAGCCCAATGGAGTGGCCAGGAGTTTAAAGAGTAAAAGGACGCATATGATAGGCATTGTTGTCGCTGATATAACAAACCCATACTTTATGCAGATTGCCAAGGGCGTTGAAAGTGTCGTAAGCAGTAAAGGATATAACCTCATATTTTGCAGTACAAATGAAAACCCAACGAAGGAACTAAAACTCTTAAGACTCCTAAATGAAAAGAGAGTTGATGCCATAGTTCTTGCCACGTGTGATAAAGACGGTTCCTATATTAAACAACTGATAGAACATGGTACCCCGGTGATAATGGTGGATAGAAAGATACATGGGCTTAACGCAGATACAATCGTTGAAGACAACTTTAATGCTGCATATAACATAACCAATTACTTAATAAATAAGGGGCATAAAAAGATATCTGTAGTAAACGGTTTACTAAGCATAAGCACCGGCAAGGAGAGGTTTGAAGGATTTAAAAAAGCGTTGGAAGACAATGGCATACTGCTTATTGAGAAGTACGTTTTAAAGGGCAACTTTAACAGAGAAGATGCTTATAACGCAGTCAAGAATATGATTAAAGAACAAAGAGAAGACCTGCCAACAGCTATTTTTGCAGCAAATAACCTCATGGCAGAGGGTGCAATGATAGCAATATATGAACAGGGTTTAAGAATACCAGAAGATATATCTATTGTCTCATTTGGTGATTTAAGTGTGCCGCAGCTGATAAAGCCCAAACTCACGCTAATCTCTCAAAATGCCTATGTCATAGGACAAAAGGCGGGAGAAATAGCATTAGAAAAGATCAATGGTGAGAAAGATAACTATAGGGAGTATGTAATGGTTCCTGATTTACGTGTTGGGGAGTCTGTAAAGCAAGTATAGGAAGGAATTGTAATTTATATATTTAGTAATCGTTTACTATATTGTTTTATTGATTTAATTTTTAAATATATAGGAGGGATAAAATGGATAAAGAAAGATTTAAAGGCATTATTGCACCTGTGGTCACTCCATTCACAGCCGAAGGCACGATTGATGAAGATTTATTTAGAAAGGAGGTCAAATATTTATTAAATACGGGTATTGATGGGATTAGTCCCGGAGGAAGTACAGGCGAAGGAGCTACTTTAAGTGACAATGAATTAGTTAGGTTAGTTCAAATTATTCAAGAAGAAAACACTAAGCGTATTCCAGTTGTATGCGGAATAATTAGAAATTCGACATATGCTGCTATAAATGCAGGAATGGCTGTTAAAGAAGCTGGCGCTGATGCTCTTATGATAACTCCAACATTTTATTTAGGCGGTACAGACGAAGCTGGTAATTATGAGTATTATAAGAAAATAGCAGAATCTGTAGGTCTACCAATAATTATATATAATGTAATCGCAGACAATGAAATTAAACCAAAACATTTTAAAAAAATATTGGAAATTGAAAATGTAATAGGGATAAAGCAAAGTGTTGGTGGAATTCAGGGTTTTTTGGATATGAAGATGTCATGCGGAGATAGAGGGCTTATTTATAGTGCAACAGATGATATGTTATATATGACATTTGATATGGGTGCTGATGGTGCAATTGCAGCAATATTATCAGTATTTCCCGAACTATGTGTAAAAATGTGGCGAACAATAAAGGAGGGTGATAACAAAACTGCGAAAGAAATACACAATAAGCTTTATCCTATTTGGAGTGTTATAAAGGGTCCACAGTTCCAAAGAAGGGTAAAGGCGGCAATAAATTTACAGGGACGCAATGCTGGTTTGCCTCGTCATCCATTGCTGGAAGCGACTGAACATGAATTGACCATGTTGAAAGATTTAATATCAAAACTTTAGGATAAAAGGAGGATAAAAATGTTAAAAAAAGTTAGTATTTTTGCATTGATAGCGATATTAATAATTGGGTTAACAGCATGTGGCAGTAATTCTACAAATCAGCAGCCTCAGCAGCAAGCTGAAAAGTTCCCAAATAAACCAATTACATTAGTTGTACCGTGGGCAGCAGGCGGTGGGACTGATGCAGTGGCCAGGGCATTAGCACAGAATGGAGAAAAATATTTAGGTGTACCTGTTGTTGTTGAGGATAAACCAGGTGGTTCTGGTGCAGTAGGTCTGGGTGAAGTAAAAGCAGCGAAACCCGATGGCTATACTTTGGCTATACTACCCGTTGAACTTGGTTTCCTGGATAAACAGGGAATTTATCCATTCTCTTTTGATGATTTTACTATGATAATGAATTTAAACAGCGATCCAGCTGCATTAACAGTTAAAGCAGATGCTCCATGGAATAGTGTTGATGATTTTGTTAAATATGCTAAAGAAAATCCAGGGAAAATAAAAATAGGAAATTCAGGAACCGGTGTTTTATGGCACCTTGCGGCAGCTCTATTTGCTCAAAAAACAGGAATAGAAGTAACCCATGTGCCATTTGACGGTGCTGCGCCAGCAATGGCTGCTTTACTTGGTGGACAGATTGATGCAGTAACTGTGAGTGGCGCAGAGGTTTCGGCACAGGTAAAGGCTGGGGAATTAAAAGTTTTGGGTGTGATGGGCGATAATAGATTGGACATTTATCCTGATGTTCCTACGATGAAGGAACAAGGTGTGGATGCAGTTATATACACATTCAGAGGTCTTGGGGGACCTAATGGGATACCAGAAGATAGAGTAAAAATTTTACATGACGGATTTAAAAAGATGATGGAAGACCCATCTTTTATTGAAACTATGAACAAAATGGGCTTGGGGATCGATTATAGAGGCCCAGAAGATTATAAAAAATTAGCAGAGGATACAGCGAATGAACTGGAACCTGTTTTGAAAGATTTAGGTTTATATAAAGAATGACGCTAGTATTTATATGTGAGATAGATGGCTTTTAGCTGTCTATCCCACATATAGAACATATAAGGGAGGTTTATCCGTGGAATCTAAAAATAAAGGTAATTATGATTTAATAATTGGGGGCATAGGATTACTTGTATGTATAATTGTTTATTTGCTGACTAATAATTATCCCTCTCCTCACGTTGGATATATTAGCGCAGCGACATTTCCCAGGCTATTAAGTACTTTAATTGGCGTACTGGGAGTGGTTTTGATGATCCAATCAATATATACGAAAAATAATATTAAGATTCAATTCAAAAATAGTAAAATAGTTATAACTGTAATTATCGCATTAATTCTGTATGCACTAACAATTAAATATATAGGATTTGAAATTACTACAGTGTGTTTCATATTTTTTACATTATATTTATTGGGAATTAAAAAATTATCATACCTTATTTTTACTCCGATTATTACTACTTTGTTAATACAGTATATATTTAAAAACATTTTAGGGGTAGCTTTACCAGTAGGTATATTTTCTATTATTTGATTGACTCCGAAAAGGCGGTGATTTAGTTTGCTCAGTTTGTTATTTGAAGGTTTTTATAATCTTTTTACTGGTGGCGGTGCCCCAATGTTGTTGCTTGGCATGATAGTTGGCACGATAATTGGAGCTTTGCCGGGCCTTACAGCTACAATGGGAATCGCTCTATTGATACCATTTACTTACGTGCTGCCGCCAGCCTCTGGCTTATCGCTTCTCATAGGAATTTTCGCTGGTGGAATATATGGAGGTTCAATATCTGCTATTTTATTAAATACACCGGGAACTCCTGCTGGTGGTGCTACTGTTTTAGATGGTTATCCTCTTGCACAAAAGGGGCAGGCGGGCAAGGCACTTGCTGTCTCCACTATTGCTAGTGCCTTGGGAGGTACAATAGGTGCGTTAATTTTGACATTTTTGGCACCGCAGATTGCCAAAATAGCTTTAATGTTTGGACCGCCAGAATATGTATTGTTAGCAATATACGGTCTGACAATGATTTCATTTGTATCAGGTAAATCACTAATAAAAGGCTATTTTTCGGGATTATTTGGTCTTTTAATTGCTACAATCGGACTTGATCCTATTAATGGCTACCCTAGATTTACCTTTGGAAATTTAAATTTATTAAATGGAATAAACTTACTTCCAGTTTTAATAGGGTTGTTTGCCGTAACACAAGCATTAGAGTGCGCGGAAACATATGATGAAGAAAGACCAGCTCAGGCTGCCATAAAAAGTATAGGGATAACTTTAAGAGAATTTATCAGTATTTTACCCACCATTATAAAATCAGCATTTATTGGAACATTTGTGGGTGCAGTGCCTGGAACCGGTACGGATATTGCTGCTTTTTTAGCATATGGAGAAGCAAAAAGATCGTCCAAACATCCGGAAAAATTTGGGACAGGTATAATTGAGGGTATAGCCGCACCAGAGTCGTCAAATAATGCATGTGTTAATGGCGCCATGATCCCTATGTTTACTTTGGGTATACCCGGTGAAGCTGCAACGGCCGTGATGTTAGGAGGTTTGATGGTTTTAGGTTTACAGCCAGGGCCATTGCTTTTTAGGGATAATCCACAAATTATTTACACTGTGTTTGCAAGTACAATAACTTCCAACATATTTATGTTAATATTGGGCTTATTGGGTATTAGGTTGTTTGCCAAAGTCTTATCCTTACCTAAAAATGTAATTACCACATTGATTTTTGTTCTAGCCATTATAGGCTCGTATTCGATGAGAAATAATTTATTTGATATATGGATAACTATTATTTTTGGTATTTTAGGCTACTTTATGAATAAATATCAGTATCCAATACCACCTGTACTTTTAGGAATAATTTTGGGCCCAATGGTTGAATCAAACCTTGGTAGAGCACTTTTGATTTCACATGGAAGTTATACGGTGTTTTTTACAAGGCCAATATCTGTATTCTTTATTGTTATAATAGTCTTTAGCCTTGTTTCCGCCTATAGAAGTTCGAAGAAGGAAGTAAATAATATTTAATTTATAAATCTTTTAAAAAAAGGAGAGGAGATAAAAATGAATAAATTTGGTAGGGTTTTATTGCCTTTGGTTACTCCATTTGATGAAAATGAAGAGGTGAATTATGACGTATTTAAAGAGTTAATTGAATATGTTATTCAAAAGGATTACTGTGACACGATAGTTGTTACAGGCACTACTGGAGAATTTAATACTTTAAAATTTGATGAAAGAGCAAAACTTTACGAAACAGCAGTGAAGGAGGTTAACAGGAGAAAACCAATCATTGCAGGAACAGGCTGCGGTTCTACAAAAGAGACGATTGAACTAACAAAGGTTGCAGCTGATTCAGGTGTAGATGCTTGTATGCTTGTAGGTCCATATTATTGTAAGCCAACTCAAGAAGCAATATATGAACATTATAAAAGAATAGCAGACAGTGTTGATATAGACTTATTATTGTATAATATTCCTGTTTTTACGGGAGTAAATATAGAACCTGAAACCGTAGGCAGATTAGCTCAGGATAAGAAATTTATTGGGATTAAAGATGAAGCTGGCATGAATCCAATACAGGTTACAGACTATTATTATGCAACAAAAGATGTCAACAACGAATTTTTAATATTTAATGGTGATGATTTAATGCTTATGCCTACCTTAGCTCAAGGGGCAGTTGGTATAGTAAGTGGTGGTTCTCATCTTGTTGGTGATAAAGTCAAACTGGTTTTTGAAAAGTATCATGAGGGAAAGGTTGATGAAGCATTAGAAATTTATAGGCAGATATTTAAGCTATTTAGGATATTTGGGATAAACGGTAGGGTCCATCCCAATCCAATGCTTAGAGTTGCTATAGAGACGGTAACTGGTATTAAAGTTGGAAAGCCAAGAATGCCTTTGAATGGAATAACTGAGGGTGAGAAAGTAGCATTAAACAACGTACTGAGGGAATTAAATTTAATATAAATTTAACATTATCAGTTGGAGTTGATTAAAATGGATATAACTGAAAGGGCACAATATGTACTACGGACCGAGGCAAAATCAATTGAGAAAGTAATTTCATCCCTCGATGATAATATTGAAAAAGCAATAAATCTTATATACAACTGCAAAGGTAAGCTTGTTATCACAGGACTGGGAAAGTCAGGACATATAGGTAAGAAATTAGCTGCAACTTTTTCGAGCACAGGCACACCTTCCTTCTTTGTACATGCGGCGGAGGCCCTTCATGGGGATTTGGGTATGATAACAAAGGACGATGTAGTCCTTGCTATCTCAAACAGTGGAGAGACAAAAGAACTACTTGATATGATTCCTTCTCTGAGGATAATTGGGGTGAAGATAATATCAATAACTGGCAATAGAGAATCTTCTTTAGCAAAGACAAGTGATGTACACATTGAGATAAAGGTGGATAGGGAGGCCGACCATCTAAATCTGGCTCCCACCTCAAGCTCCACAGCAGTATTGGCTGTAGGGGATGCGATGGCTGTAACTTTATCAGAGATGAAGGGTTTTAAAGAAGAAAACTTCGCAGTATTTCATCCAGGGGGAAGTCTAGGCAAGAGGCTTCTTGATAAGATAAGGGCTGAAGAGAATGCTTAGGAGGTTTTGTAATTGAAGATACTGGTGATTGGCAGTTTTATGATGGATTTGGTGGCAAGGACACCAAGGGCACCCCTGGAAGGTGAAACTATAATTGGGCATTCCTTTTCTCAATTTACTGGTGGTAAGGGTGCAAACCAAGCGGTGGCTGCTGCGAGATTGGGTGCTGATGTCACAATGCTGGGTAAGGTTGGTGAAGACAGCTTTGGAGATGCCCAGATATGGAGCCTAAAAGCTGCAGGTATAAATACAAATTATATTATGAGGGATTCCAGTGCAAGCAGTGGTGTTGGCTTTATAACTTTAGAGGATAATGGGAAAAATAGGATTATCATAATTCCGGGTGTCAATATGTTATTTACACCAACGGAGTTAGATAATAAGGAAGGATTAATTTCCGATGCAGATATAATCATACTTCAGTTTGAAATACCTATGGAGACAGTTTGCAGAGCTATTGATCTGGGGCATAAATTTAATAAGACTGTTATATTAAACCCCGCTCCATCTGCAAGGATTGACAAAAATTATCTGGCTAAACTGGATTATCTCATATTAAATGAAATCGAGACGAGAGACTTTACAGGAGTCAGTGTTGTTGATGACAAAAGTGCAGATGTTGCCGGACATAAATTGCTGGATATGGGATGCAAAAACGTGGTTATAACCATGGGAGATAAAGGGGTTTTGTTCTTAAACAATAAAGAGGAATACTATGTGGAAAGTATAAAAGTAAATGCAGTGGATACAACTGCGGCAGGTGATGAATTCATCGGGGCTTTTGCCTACGGATTAGGTAACGGATTTAATCATGAGCAGTGCACCAGGTTTGCCAATGCCGCTGCGGCTATATCTGTAACAAGGATGGGAGCCCAACCCTCTCTACCTATAATTGATGAAGTAAAAAAGTTTATTACTGATAACGATATTGATGTAGGGGGAATAAAATTTGAAGAAGATAGGAGTCTTAAATAAAGAGATTTCGGATGTCATTGCCGGATTGGGACATACTGACCAGATAATTATCTGCGATGCTGGATTTCCAATCCCACAAGGTGTAAGGAGGATTGACCTGGCACTGGAAGAGGGATTACCGTCTTTTCTGGATACACTCAGGGTTATATTAAAAGAACTAAGTGTGGAAAAGATAGTTGTGGAAAAAGAAACCAAAGAGGTCAGCCCCCAAAGATACGAAGAGATATTGGAATTTTTCCCAAATGTTGAGGTGGAGATAATCCCCCATGCTGAGTTTAAAGAGAGGTCAAAAAATGTTAAGGCGATAATCAGGACAGGTGAGTTTACATCCTATTCAAACCTGATGTTAATAGCTGGTGTAATTTATTAAAGACAGACATATGCGCAAAATTGTGCCTTTAATGAGGCGCAATTTTGCGTTTGTAAAGATATTACTATATTTCCATATATTAAGATAGGTGACGGGAAAATTACTTATCCCAGGGATAAGGATGCACATAGGAAAGCTCATCATCCATAAGATAACTTTTAAGCTGCTCTTCAAATTCTTTCCTGTTGGTTTTAAATAATTTAGCAAGGAAGCCAGCCATGTTAATGCCCCCCTTAGAAAATTTTATCACACCGACATGTCAGGTTAAAGTGATTATTCAGGCATGATTTTAAAAAATTTCCACAGTAACTTTAAAAATAAAATGGCATTATTTCATTAATATCCCAGGTACTTTTCTGATCAATAATTTGGCAGTAATACAATTTTTAAAAGTTAGGTTACAAGCTTTACAATAATGAGT
>JASEJQ010000070.1 GCA_030016635.1 Thermoanaerobacteraceae bacterium
CTCATAAAAGTTCTTGAAATAATAAAAATCAATATCTTCTATAGACGTACCTGCAATTGGCATTTCATCAGCATATATATCACCTGATGCCTGCATTAACCTTTGGAGTTCTTCCCTGGTAGCCCTTCTATTGTCAGAGCCCACCTTAACCCAGAACTCTGTCTTATTCGCAGCATAAGGCTTATTATAACCAGCAGGTACTTTAATAACGACTACAACTTTATCCTCATATAAAACATTTTCGGTTGTCACATCTATTGGTGGTTCTATCTTTTGATTTGCTGCGTTTGCTATCCACTGATTAAGACTTTTAACATCCTGTACCCCAGTAATACTGCCATTATCATCAACGCCAATTATAAGGTAACCACCCTCAGAATTTGCAAACGCACACATTTCTGCAGCCAGGGCATTTATACTGTCAACCTTTGATTTAAACTGTGTCTTTGAGTCTTCACCCTTCTTTATAATATTTAACAGCTCATTTATATCCATTTTCACACCTCCATTTATCATAATTTCTGTAAACTGTTCTTTATCTAAATTATACCATCTTTTTCATATGTTATATAATCCTGCAGCAAAAGATCATTACAGCCCTACATTTACTTTTTAGCCCCTTTTAATATACGAATAAAGAATATATAATATTGATATAAACAACAAGGGAGGTCAAGTATGAGGCTTAGATTTTACCGGATTATCAATTTCTTTTTATATATTATATGGGAACTACAGCTTGCCCAGTGGAAAGGGTGGTTTAAAGACAATACCTACAATGAGGACCTTTTAAATCTTATGTTAAATTTATCTAAGAAATATAAGGAAACGGCCATAGAGATGGGAGGCCTTCTCATAAAGCTGGGACAGTTTTTCAGTGCCAGGATAGACATCCTGCCTGATGAGGTGATACAGGAGCTAGCACAGCTTCAGGACAAGGTTCCGCCGGTGGACTATACGTCTATAAAAAGGGTTATAGAAAATGAGTTCGAGAAACCAATAAATGAGGTTTATACATATTTTTCCGAAGAGACCATAGGTTCAGCGTCCCTTGCTCAGGTGCACATGGCAAAACTGCCTGATGGAAAGGATGTGGCAGTAAAGGTACTGAGGCCAGGCATAGAAGATATAATCAACACTGACCTTAAGGCTTTACGCAGGGTAATTGATATTATGAAACATATAAAATGGATATCCAGTGATGTGGACTTAGATGGACTGTATGTGGAGTTTTATCAAACCCTTAGAAACGAGATGGATTATAAGGCAGAATTAAATAGTGCAGAGACAATAAAAAATAACCTTAAGGATTTTAAAGACCTCTACATACCTGAATATTATCATGAATACTGCACTCGACGGGTACTAACTATGGAGTACATCAATGGTATAAAAATAACTGATGAAAACGGCCTGGCCAACATAGGTGCTGATAAGAAAAAAATAAGCAGGATACTAATAGATACATTTTTCCAACAGATTGTGGAAAATGGATTTTATCATGCAGACCCGCACCCGGGTAATATATTTGCCTTGAAGGATGGAAGGGTAGCCCTCATAGACTTTGGCATGGTCGGCAACATAACACCCAAAAACATGAGAAATATACGCAGGATGGTCTTATCTATTGTTTTCCGGGAGGTTGACCAGCTTATAGATGCCTTAAATGAGATGGGTTTTATAAAGCCAAAGGCCGACGAGAAGAGGCTTGCAGCTGCTCTGGAGTATATGATTGATAAGTTCTGGTCCAGGTCTACCCTCTCAGAGCTGGATGAGGAATTCTTACGGGGCATGGCTGAAGAGAGCCAACAGTTAATCTTTGAGCAGCCTATACAACTGCCATCAAACTTTGCCTTTCTCGGCAAAACTTTTATAACCCTGTTCGGGATTTGTACTGCCCTGGATAAAAACCTTGATTATGGAAAACTGACTAATGAATTTGCTCAGAGGATAATAAAGAGCGAGGTCACTCGCCTTCCGAGAGAATTAACACGCATGAGCAGGAAACTGCTTACAGACCTTATAGAACTTCCAAATATACTGGACAGCGGCTTTGCAATGATAAAAGAAGGTAGCTTCAAGGTAGTGTCAAAGCTACCCGATATGGACAGGCTAATAGAATTAGAGAAAAAGAGAGCAACTAAACTCATATTTTCTGTATATACCTGTGGTACAGGAATCCTGTCAACCTATCTATTCTTATCGGATTATACAGTAATGGGCATATCAGGGTTTATTATCACTGCAATATTATTTATTCGCTCGCTTATATAAAGGCCCGGGTTATATGCCTGGGTCCTTTAAAATATCATATAACTCTTTTTCATCTATCATCACTTTTTTCACTAAACCTATATCCTCCGGAAGTATAAAGCCTAACCTGCCATTGGTATTCTTTTTATCATGGGCCATTAACGATATCAGTCCCTTATCTATGGGATATTGGGTATCTACTGCACACCGGTCTATGAGGCTTATTATGAACTGCAATGTACCCTCCTGCAGCATACCCATCCTGTATGAAATAAGAGACTCATAATAGATACCGGCCGCTACGGCCAGGCCATGACTCACTCCATAGTACATTTCTATGGCATGACCTATGGTATGCCCCAGATTTAAATATGCCCTAACCCCTCTATCAATCCTGTCTTGATTTACAATGTCAGCCTTTATAGTTGTACACCTTTCTACAAGCTCTTCTATGATATCAGAATCCATAGCGAGCACCATATCCAGGTTTTTATTTAGCCACTCATAAAAACTGCGGCTTAGCACCGCATACTTGATGACCTCTCCCATAGAAGATTTTATTACGTCAGCAGGCAGTGTCTTTAAAAATTTCATGTCCATGTATACAATTGATGGGTCATAAAAAGTTCCAATCTGGTTTTTTATTCCATTATAGTCTATAGCTGTTTTCCCACCTATAGAGCTGTCTATCATAGCAAGGAGTGTTGTCGGTACATTGATAAAACCTATTCCTCTTTTAAACGTAGAGGCTGCAAACCCTGCAGCATCACCTGTAGAGCCACCGCCAATGGCCACAATATAGTCGTCCCTCTCCAGCCCAATTTCAATGCAGCCATCATATATTTTCAGGATGGTAGATATATCCTTCGCTTTTTCCCCTGGTCCTACAATTACTTTTTCTCCTGAAATATTACTGCCATATAGATTAAGGACTACCTCATCGATGACATACAGGTACTTTTTATCTTTATCCAGCAGTGTATTAATATTATAGTCATGGTCAATGTATATATCGTATCCCGTCTTTAAATCCAGTTTTTTCATCTATATACTCTCCCAGTTTGCTCATTGCATCTAAAAACCTTAAGACATCATCCTGCTTACCTACGGTAACCCTTATCCATGTGTTATATTCGCTGACGGTTATCGGCTTGATGATTATCCCATTCTTCGCCAGAATCTCAAATGCCCCACCACTATCTATTAAAGTATTGATAAGGACAAAGTTTGTCTCACTTGGGATGTATTCAAATCCCAGCTCATCCAATCCCTTGTACATCAGTTTTTTATTCCTTCGATTTTCCTCTACAACCATTTCTTTATACTTAATATCCTCCAAAGCTGCACATGCTGCGGCATAAGCCAAACAATTTTCATTAAAAAGCAGCTTATACCTCTCCATTGCTTCTATAATTGAAGGAGCTGCTATGGCATAGCCCGCCCGCAGACCGGCCAGGCCGTAAGCCTTGGAAAATGTTCTTACAACAGTTGCATTATGCCCCTTTTTAAAATATTCAAGTCCGCTCACATATTCTTTATCATCCACAAAGTCAATATATGCCTCATCAAAAATGACGCATACATTATTATCAATCTTTTCAAACAAATAGTCAAGTTCATCCCTTTTTAATATGGTGCCGGTAGGGTTATTGGGATTGCATATATAGATAGCCCTCGTCCTTTCGCTTATTGAATTTATAATACCATCCACATCAAACCTGTGATCTTTCAATAGAGGCTTTATAACCTCAGCACCTGCATTCTTTGATGAGACAATAAAAGTCTCAAAGGTTGGCTTTGCTGTTATGGCCTCATCGCCATCCCTTAAAAGTGCTCTCGCTATGAGGTCTAAAATCTCATCAGCACCGTTGCCCAGGATAATATTCTCTTCTTCAATTCCATTTAAATCAGAAAGTTTCCCCTTCAGTTCTCGCCCTTTAGGGTCTGGATAGAGATTGCAACTATATACAGTCCTGTTTATTGCATCTATTGCTCTGGGTGATGGTCCAAAAGGATTTTCATTGAATGATAGTTTGATGACACTGTCCAATCCATACATCTTTTTAAGTTCTTCTTGTGTTAATTCAAATTTCTGCACTTGATCTCCCCCCATAAAAAAGCTTGCGATAATTATACACCATAAGTGTATATTATCGCAAGGCTTTCGCACAAAACCTACTTGAAATACCACTGCAAAAAGCAGGAAAGATGGCATGTGAAGGCTTAAGATACCTTAAAGTGAGACTTAGCCGCTCTTGACATCGAAACAAGCGAGGCAGGGACATCCGGCAAGGACGCCGGATGAGCCGACCTTAAGGCATGGATGCCGCATGGAGGCATGCCATGCCAAGTGAAGGAGCGAGCCATAGAGCGGCTTGTCGAACGATCAGGTATCAAAGACTTCACTGCCAGCTAATGACTTCTTACAGTGCAATCATCTAAGATTATTACCTCACCTTTAATATGCCCGTCGAACTCAAAAATACCAGGATTATAATGATAGGTACCACATACTTCACCAGAATACCCCAGACATGACCTAAAGCAAACTTTATCCTTCCCTCGTTTGTAGCCTCTTTAAGTGCCTTATCCACGCCCCAGAACCATCCTATAAATACGCACATCATAAACGCTCCAAATGGCATAAGCACATAAGAAGCTATAAAGTCCATGGTATTCAAAAAGTCTAGGCCGCCAACTTTAAACCATGAGAATATACCCTGGGAAAGCGATGATGGGATTCCAAAAAGGTATATCAATATGCCTGCCGTCAAGGCCGCCTTCATCCTATCGTATTTATAATTATCCACGAGGAAAGATACATTTACCTCCAGCATTGAAATGGATGATGTCAATGCAGCAAACAGCATAAACAGGAAAAACAAAAAGCCAAATAAAGATCCTACAGGCATTGACCCGAACACCTGGGGCATAGTAATAAACAGAAGGGGCGGACCTGCAGAAGGGTCAAGGCCGAATGCAAAAACAGAGGGTATAACAATAAGACCTGCCATAAATGCAGCCAGTGTATCCATTACCGGTATCACAAAGGACATCCTCGGTATATTCTCATCTTTTGAAAGGTAGCTGGCATAGGTCATAGTGCAACCAGCACCAATGTTGAGACTGAAGAAAACCTGCCCCATAGCCATTAAAAATGTGGTGCCGGTAAGCTTGCTAAAATCAGGAATAAGGTAGTAGGCCAGGCCCTTTACTGCTCCCGGAAGGGTGACAGACCTTATGACCAGTATGACAAACAGGATGAAAAGCGCCGGCATCATAAACTTGCTTGCCTTCTCTATACCGTCCGAAACTCCCCGTGCCACAATGTATATCGTAAAGCCCATAAATATAAGGTGCCAGATAAGCGGCATATACGAGTTGGAAATAAAGCCGACAAAGTACTGTACTGAATCACTCTTAATGCCTCCCAAAAGATATTGCACCATGTAATTTACTATCCAGCCACCTACGACACTATAATATGATAACACGATGAAGTTAACCGCTATCGCCACAAATCCTACATATCCCCATGCTTTTGTACCTGATAATTTCCTGTATGTCCCTACGGGGTTTAACCCTCCACTACGTCCAAGGACTATTTCTGAGACAAGAATTGACATTCCGAGAACAACTATGATGATAAGATACACAAGGAGAAAAGTACCACCGCCAAATTTCGCTGCAAGATATGGAAATTTCCATACATTGCCCAGTCCTATAGCAGCTCCGGCTGATGCAAGTATGAAGCCGATAGATGAAGCCCACTGCCCACGACTGGATTTTTGAGTCTCCATAAAAACCCCCCTTTCTTTTATTTTTATCATATTGACTATATGCAGACACCAGGAAAAGTTAAAACATATTTCCTGTTGTCTGCATCAGCTTAAACTGCTTTATATATTTAGGCCCATTCAAACTTAGCCAGGAAATGCCTCAATATAGGCGGCTCATAGGCGAACTTGAGTCCTCTTACATTATCCCTTCTGTTATATATGTTTATTAGTGATTCGGCCACATAATTCATATGGTTATCTGTATACACTCTTCTGGGTATTGTAAGCCTCATAAGCTCCATGGGGGCTATTATATTCTTGCCTTCAGCATCTCTGCCCATCATACATGTACCTATTTCTACAGCCCTCACACCGGACTCCAGATAAAGCTCTGCAGCTAAAGCCTCTCCCGGGAACTGCTCGTGGTCGATGTGAGGAAGGAACTTGCCTGCGTTTACAAATACCGCATGTCCGCCAACCGGTGTCTGGATTGGGATACCAGCATCAGTTAGCATCTTGCCAAGATATTCTACCTGGCCTATCCTTGCCCTGAGATAGTCTATATCAAGTACCTCTTTTAAACCCCTGGCTATAGCCTCTAAGTCACGTCCGGCCAGGCCGCCGTATGTTGGAAACCCCTCAAAGCTAATATTTATTTCCCTTACACGGTTATAGAGTTCCTCATTGTCCTTAATTCCTATCATACCGCCAATGTTTACCAGAGCATCCTTTTTCGCACTCATGGTAAAACCTTCAGCATAGCTGAACATCTCTTTAACTATCTCAGCAATTGATTTGTCAGCATAGCCTTCCTCCCGAGTCTTAATAAAGTAAGCGTTTTCTGCGAACCTGGCGGCATCAATATAGACAGGAATTTTATGCTCTTTGCATATCCTGGATACCTCTCTTATATTCTCCATAGATACTGGCTGGCCGCCGGCGGTGTTGCATGTAATCGTAATGAGCATAAATGCAATATTTTCTGCTCCCTTTTCATCAATAAAATGCTCTAATTTATCCAGGTCCACATTTCCCTTAAAGGGGTGATACTTGGACGTGTCAAAAGCATCATCTATTACCAGATTTACAGGTATACCCTTCTTTAAATGTATATGGGCCTCAGTGGTATCAAAATGCATGTTCCCTATCACATATTGACCTGGCTTTATCAATATGCTGAAGAACGAGTTTTCTGCACCGCGGCCTTGATGAGTAGGCACCACATAGTTGTATCCAAATACATCTTTTACAGTATCCTGAAGATGATAAAAGTTTCTGCAGCCTGCATAGGATTCATCTCCAATCATCATCCCTGACCACTGGTTGTCACTCATAGCATTAGTACCACTGTCTGTAAGAAGATCAATAAATACGTCCTCTGCTTTTAGTGCAAATACATTTAGACCTGCTGCTTGCAGTCTTTTCTTTCTCTCTTCTTTTGGCAAGAGATGTATAGGTTCTACCATCTTGATTTTGTATGGTTCTGGCAAGCGCATAATATCCCTCCATATCTTATTTAAATATTAAAAACTTTTAACATTAGTATATTTCTACATAAATTTGTTAATTCCTCTTATCATTTTTAATATTTTTGCTATCGTATGGTAAGGGTACATACTCTACAGAGGGCCTTCTCTGAGCAGGCTGTGGATAAAGTTCCATAAGCTGATAGACCTCTAATGGCATGTTATGATTTACATTCAGTTCCATGTTCTTAAGGTCCTTACATGTAATCGGATAGTCGTGTGTCCAGCGTCCTTCAGTCAATATCTTTGCAATCTCATAAGCCTTAGTTTCTTCCATGTTGTTAGCCCTTAATATTTCATATACACAGTCCATCACCTGCGCCCTGGCTTTATACGCCATATCGGCAAGTATCATGGTTTCATCATCAATGTCCCTTTTGTCCTTCAATTCAAGAACTTTCAATATAGATGCAGCAGGATAATTTCCTATCTGGGGATCCACAGGCCCCAGGACTGCATTCTCATCCATTATTATTTCATCTGAAGCCAGTGCTATCAGGGTTCCGCCTGACATTGCATAATGAGGTACAATAACTGTAACTTTGCCCTTGTGCATACTTATTGCCCTAGCTATTTGTTCTGAGGCCAATACCAGGCCGCCAGGTGTATGCAGGATAATATCTATAGGCATATCGTCCGGTGTTAGTCTTATAGCCCGGAGCACCTGTTCGGAGTCCTCAATATTTATATACCTTGACAGCGGTATACCTAAAAAGCTTATAGACTCCTGCCTATGTATCATCACTATTACCCTGGAACCCCTTTTCTTCTCAAGCTCCCTTATGAGGTTTATTCTCCGTCTCACTACATCCCTCTGCTTAAATACCGGAATAAGCGTGTAAATAAAAAGCAAAAGCCAGATTAAGTCCCAAAAATACAAAACAATCCCTCCTTTCACTATAATTATACATAGGCGTTTGCAAAACGCCGCAGCCTGCATAAATA
>JASEJQ010000071.1 GCA_030016635.1 Thermoanaerobacteraceae bacterium
AAAAAAGGGGAGTGCCGCTAACACTTAAATAGTGTTTTGCGACACTCCCTTTTTATCAATTGAGTAAGCCTGTAAGCCGAGTTCTGTCTTGGATAGTCATCTATCTAGGGTAGCAGTTGCCTGCTGCCTCAAGCAGCATACCCGAGAGCGTGGCGGGCCACCACATCTGCTCTCCTATTTGCCTTGCTCCAGGTGGGGTTTACAGAGCCAGCCAGTCGCCTGGCTGCTGGTGAGCTCTTACCTCGCCTTTCCACCCTTACCACTTGCGTGGCGGTATATCTCTGTTGCACTTTCCTCGGAGTCGCCTCCGCTGGGCGTTACCCAGCACCCTGCCCTGTGGAGCTCGGACTTTCCTCGTGCATAAGCACGCGACTATCCGGCTTACTCATACCTTCAAGATATTTAATATTATCATGTTTGTCGTAATTTGTCAAATACATTCTTCATCCATAGCTTTATTTGCCAATCTATCAGCTTCTTTATTGTTTTCTCTCATCACATGGTTTATCTCAAACCGGTTAAATTTTTTTATTATATTCATTATATCGTTATATAATGGCTTAAGCCCATCATTACGGACCTTATATTCACCTTTTATCTGTTTCACGACCAGTTCGCTGTCCATGAAAACAGCTACCTCTTTTTCATCCAGTTCAATAGCCCTCAAAAGAGCCGTTTTAAGTGCGGTATATTCTGCTATGTTATTGGTAGTTATGCCAATATATTTATACAGTTCTTCTTTTTCCCCATTTTCTTTTTCCAAGACAATGCCTATACCAGCCTTTCCGGGGTTTCCTCTTGATCCCCCATCTGTATGTATTATTAGCATAAAACCCTCCTAATATGTAACAAATGGATTTATATCCGCTTCATTTTCTATTACCTCAAAATCAAGCTTCTCTTCTATGGCTGCTTTTCTAAGGTATTCTGCCATAAATCGCACAAAGTGCTTTTCCGTACCATAGTGCCCGGCATCTATGACTGCCAGGCCCAAAGCCTTGGCATCCTGACACTGATGGTATGTGACATCACCTGTTACCAGTACATCAGCCCCCGCATAATAAGCCTTAGATACATAACTTCCCCCAGATCCATTTACAACCGCCACTTTTTTTATCCTTTTATTCATATCTCCGCCTATTTTTACTTCTTTTAAATTAAGGGCCTCCTTAACTTTAAGAGCATACTCAAAAGGGTTATACTCATCATCAGAATAACCAATCCTTCCTATTCCGTATGGGTTTCCTTTATTTTCCAGAGGATATATATCATAAGCCACCTCTTCATACGGATGTACCTTAAGCATGGCAGATATGACTTTTTTTAAAAGCCTGTCAGGTACAATGGTTTCTATACGATATTCATCGGCTTTCTCCAGTTTGCCGACTTCACCCAAAAGTGGATTGGTTCCTTCATGAGGCAGAAATGTACCTGTGCCACCCGTCATAAAGGTACAGTGGCTGTAATTCCCTATGTACCCGGCTCCTGCATTTCCCATTGCATCTCTTACAATTTCTTCGTATCCCTTGGGGACAAATACGACCAGTTTTTTATATGATTCACGCCCCATTATGTCGAGTACAGCTATATCTTTAAGACCTAATTTCATAGCAATATGTTGATTAAGCCCATCTACGCTGGAATCCAGATTGGTATGACATGAATAGAGGTCTATATCATTCTTGATAAGCTCATATACATACCTGCCCTGAGGCGTTTCATACCTGATATTTTTGAGTGCGTTAAAAATCAAAGGGTGATGCGTAATTACAAGATCTATATCTTTTTGCAATGCTTCTTTTAAAACTTCACCATTGAATTCCAGGCTAATCAAAACCCGGGATATATCTTTATTGTATCGTCCAACCATGAGGCCCACATTATCCCATTCTTCAGCACAATATTTCGGTGCAATCCTTTCAACTATATTATAGATTGTCTGGGCCTTTGTACTCATTTATAATCTCCTCCAGCTTACTTAATTTATTTCCCACTCTGGCTTTCTCATCTCTATCAGTCAGGTTTTGATAAATATACTGATATTTATTTATTCTTTCGTATATATATCTTTTAAGGAGTGGATGCCCTTTCTCAATGAGTTTTTCACCAATCTCAAAAAATATGTCATCTTTAACCGATTCTGGATCACCCGTATGGCATACGAATATCCTGTATATCCTGCCTCCATCTTCCACCAGATCCTCATCTATTATATCAAAGTTATTTTCATAAAGCCATCGGGAAAGATAATCTGGATACTGCATAGGTTGTAGTATAAGCCTTTCGACTGTCTTTACAACATCAAAGCCCTTATATATTATTTCTGCGATAAGTGGGCCACCCATACCAGCAATTGTTATCTGGGATGTTTCGCCTGGCCCTAAAATAGATAAGCCCTCGCCAAGTCTAAGATCTATTTTCCCATCCAGGCCATACTTTTTTACAAGTTCTTCGGCTTTTTTCAAAGAAGATGCCCGGCTATCGCTGGCTATGGCATAAGGTATGATATTATTTAAGATGAGATAGACCGGGAGCTTGCCATGATCTGTACCAATATCGGCCAGGCCTTCTCCAACCATAACTTTACTGGATATAGCAAGCAATCTCTTGGATAATTTCATTTCTTCCTCCAAAAATAAAAAAGAGTGCTTAGTCGCACCCCTTGATATCTTAGTATGGTGGGCCTTCAGGGACTCGAACCCCGGACCAATCGGTTATGAGCCGACCGCTCTACCAACTGAGCTAAAGGCCCATGGCTCCCCAGGCAGGGCTCGAACCTGCAACCTACCGGTTAACAGCCGGTCGCTCCACCATTGAGCTACTGAGGAACGCTGACAAAAGATATTATATAGCATGAAATGCCGTTTGTCAACACTGTCGAAAGAAAAAGCCTACAAAATTTGTAAGCTTCATTCCAGAAAATCTTTTAATTTCTTGCTCCTACTCGGATGCCTCAACTTGCGAAGAGCCTTAGCCTCTATCTGTCTTATCCTCTCTCTTGTTACATTGAATTCCTTGCCTACCTCTTCTAACGTTCTGGCTCTTCCATCATCCAGGCCAAAGCGAAGCCTTAATACCTTCTCCTCTCTTGGTGTCAGCGTATCTAAAACCTCTTTTAACTGTTCCTTCAACATCATAAACGTAGCAGCATCGGCCGGAGCAGGTGCATCATCGTCAGGAATAAAGTCTCCCAGATGACTATCCTCCTCCTCACCTATAGGTGTCTCCAGAGAGACAGGCTCCTGAGCAATCTTCATTATCTCTCTCACTTTATCTTCGCTGATGCCCATTTCCCTGGCAATCTCATCCGGACTGGGTTCTCTGCCCAACTGCTGCAAAAGCTGTCTGGAAACCCTTATAAGTCTGTTTATTGTCTCCACCATATGGACAGGTATCCTTATGGTTCTTGCCTGGTCAGCAATAGCCCTGGTAATAGCCTGTCTGATCCACCATGTAGCATATGTGCTGAATTTGTACCCTTTCCTGTAGTCAAACTTCTCCACTGCTTTAATCAGGCCAAGGTTGCCTTCCTGTATTAAATCCAGAAACAACATACCTCTTCCTACATATCTTTTGGCAATACTTACAACCAGCCTCAGGTTGGCTTCAGCCAGCTTTTTCTTTGCCTCTTCGTCACCTTTTTCTATCCTCTTTGCCAGTTCTATCTCTTCTTCCGGGGTAAGAAGCGGTATCTTTCCTATTTCCTTTAAATACATGCGGACCGGATCATCTATGCTTATACCTTCAGGTATGGAAAGATCCAGTTCCTCTTCAGGAGATATCTCATCAAGCCTGGATATGTCTTCCAGTGAAACGTCATCAAAGTCTGCAGGCAAATTCAATTCTATTTCGTTATTTACAATATCTATACCCAAAGATTCCAGTGAATCGTATATTTTGTCTATCTGATCAGAATTCAAGTCCACATGGGACAAGAAATCATTAATTTCACTGAAAGTGAGAGAACCCTTTTCTTTACCAAGTTTTATAAGGTCTTTAACTGCTTTAATGTCATCCTTATTTTCTGACATAGACATAGCCCCTTTCTGCTAAACTCAACCTGTATCTTATCAGTTGTTTCTGTAGTTCCATAACTGTCTTGCTATCACCTTTTGTCTTAGATTCTCTTAAAGCTTCCTCAAGCACTCGCATCTTTTTATAGGTTAAAAAGTCTTCGATAAATTTTTCAATATCTATATTAATCGGATACTCACCTTTCATTAAATCTAAAAATCTGCTTAAATCATCTTCGGTCAGCTCCGATAATATTCTCTTTTCATTTATGTCTTCTTGATTTTTATATAGTAAATAAATTATTTTATAAACCTTTTTGATAAACTCATCTTCAAATATATCAGGATTGATTTTTTCATATATATCTGGTTCTAAATCATTATTTCTCAGTATATTATAAATGATTATTTTTTCTGCATTAATATATGCATTTTCTAACCTATCTATATCTTTTTGAAAATTTTCATTCATGTATCTATTATCTCTATTATTACCATTTATATACATTTTAGGTTTAAAAACTTCTGATCTCCTATTGACAAATTTATCATATTGTGTTCTCACAGCATTTATCGATACTTTGGCTAAACCACTTATCATTTTAATATAATTGTCAACCTCAATTTCATCCTCCACATCGGCTATAACCCTTAGTGCATCATTGACAAATCTGGACTTCTGTTCTAAATCCTCAAGGTTATATCTCTGAGCCAGCCGCATAATCAAGTATTCTTTATAGTATATGGCATTCTCTATTAGTTCAGAAAAGTCATCTTTACCTCTTAACTTTATAAACTCATCCGGGTCTTTTCCTTCCGGCAACGAAACAATTTTTATTCTTACATTCAGCTTGTCCAGGATCTTGAGTCCTCGCAAAGTTGCCTCCTGTCCGGCTATGTCAGAATCGTAGCAAATGTATACCTCATCTGCATATTTTTTTAATAATCTGGCCTGTGGTAAAGTGAGCGAAGTACCGAGGGAAGCCACTGTATTTAAGAATCCATATTTCTGTAGTGCAATGCAATCCATATATCCCTCTACTATTATCAAGGACTTTTCTTTACTTTTCCTGGCTATGTTCAATCCGTATAAGGTTCTGCTCTTATTATAAATTATAGTTTCCGGGGAATTTAGATATTTGGGCTTTGAGTCATCCAGCACCCTGCCACCAAAACCTGCCACCATGCCTTCTTCGTTAAATATAGGAAATATAACCCTGCCTCTAAATCTGTCGTAGTAGCCTTTTGTACCCTTTATTGCAAGACCAGCTTTTTCTATAATTTCTTCATCATAACCAAGTGACTTTAAATACTTCAGAAGGCCATCCCATCGGGGAAGAGAGTATCCAATTCCAAATCGTCTTATATCATCATTATTTAGACCCCTGTTTTTTAAATAAGTGTATGCATTTTTTCCTTCCCTCAGGTACAGGTTTTTATAGAAATAACGTCCCGCAATTGAATTAATCCTGTATAGAATCTCTATTTCTTTTGAGTGTGGCCTGTCTTCTTCCTGGATATCAATGCCCAACCTATCAGCCAGTATTTTTATAGCTCCCTGAAAATCAACATTCTCTATCTTTTCTATAAATGTTATTACATTTCCGCTTGCTCCACATCCGAAGCAGTGGTAAAGCTGTTTCTCACGACTTACCGAAAAGGACGGTGTCTTTTCACGATGGAATGGACAAAGTCCCATATAGTTTTTCCCTTTTTGAGTAAGACGTGTATATTCATTTATTATATCAATTATGTCAGCCCTTTCTATGATTTCATTTACTATATCATGCTTTACAGGCATTTCATCACCACTATTTTTTATCGAGGGATAAATTTATTTTAAATAACTAGATTATTTGTATTCGACAAAAATATCTTTTATCCTGCTAACCAAATATTAAAAAAATGTTACAAATTTTCGTTACTCCTCCACGGTCTTGGTATAAATATGTCAAAAAATCGTTTTACAGCATAATTATCAGTCATTCCTGCTATATAGTCACATATTGCTCTATCTATACCTTCCTCATTGCATATATTTATAAACTCGCCGGGAAGTTCAGCAGGATGTTTTTTGAGATAATCATACAAACTCTCTATAATTCTTTCTATACGGTCTTCATCAGGCCTGGCCCCATAGGCGTTATACACTCTTTCAAACATAAAGCTTCTCAACCTGTCGGTATAAAACTTTATCTCCTCACTCATGGATATCTGTGGCATATCAAGGCTATTCAATATTACATCTGTAACCATCGTATTTATTCTCTCTCTATGGGTTTCCCCAAGGACCTTAAGACAATCCCCGGGAATTTCTTCCTGTGTTAATATTCCTGCTCGTAATGCATCGTCAATGTCATGATTTATATATGCTATCCTGTCGGATATTTGAACCACACTCCCTTCAAGGGAAGAAGGATTGCCTTTGCCGGTATGGTTCAATATTCCATCCCTCACCTCAAAAGTAAGGTTTAATCCTGCCCCTCCTTCAATCTTGTCTACAATTCTGAGGCTCTGCTCATTATGTTTGAACCCAAAGGGAGATAGTCTGTTGAGAACATACTCTCCCGTATGTCCAAAAGGCGTATGTCCCAGATCATGCCCCAAGGCTATAGCTTCAGTAAGATCTTCATTCAACCTCAGACCCCTGGCTATAGTCCTTGCAATTTGCGCTACCTCCAGGGTATGAGTAAGCCTTGTCCTATAATGATCACCTTCAGGAGAGATAAAAACCTGAGTCTTATGCTTTAGCCTTCGGAAGGCTTTACAGTGAATTATTCTATCCCTGTCCCTTTGAAAGTCAGTACGTATATCACACTTTTCTTCTTCTCTCATCCTGCCCCTGGAATTAGCACTTAAAACAGCATAAGGAGAAAGTATATTAGACTCTATGCTCTCAGTAATTTCCCTTATTTTCAACGTTACCGCCTTCAATCTTTCGATTATTCAAATCTTCAAGGATAATGCTGGCAGTCTCCTCTACGGCCTTATTGGTAACATCAATTATCATACAGCCTAAGTTTTTCATAATCTTGCGAGAAAACTTCAGTTCCTCTTTAATCCTGTCAATATTAGCATAACTGGCATTGTCATTTAACCCTAAAAATCTTAACCTCTCTCGTCTTATTTCATTTAACTTTTCAGGTTGAATAATCAGACCATAGATTTTCTCATGTGGGATCATATAAAGCTCCTTAGGAGGTTCAACCTCTGGAACAATGGGAAGATTTGCAACATAAACATTTTTATTGGCAAGGTACATGGATAAAGGCGTCTTAGATGTGCGTGAAACACCAATCAGTACAGCGTCAGCTTTCAAAATACCTCTTGGGTCTTTACCATCATCATTTTTTACTGCAAACTCAATAGCATCAACCCTCTTAAAGTATTCGATGTTCATTTTCCTTAAGAGTCCTGCTTCATGTTTGGATTTTAAACCTGTAAGCTGTTCAATATTTTCAATTACAGGCCCCAGTATATCCACAGCCAGAATACCATATTCCCTGGTTTTTTTGTCAAGATAATCCTTTATTTCAGGTATGATTATTGTATATACTATCAGCACATTGGCTCCCCTTAGCTTATTTAAGAGCTCATCTACCATATTTATATCGGTTAAGTTTGGTATTCTTTTAATTTCTTTTATGTGAGAATTAAACTGAACGGCTGCTGCTCTTGCAACCTCTTCTGCTGTCTCTCCGATAGAATCTGAAACAGCATAGATAATCATCTCTTCGTTCAAATCATTTCCCCCTAACTGTTAGATAGTTGAACAAAAAATCTTGTTATATTCGTCTTCGAAACTTTGCCTGTAATCCTGGACAGCTCCTTGCCATTTTCCTTAAGCGTTTCAACAACAGGCAAACTATCAACCTCATGCATTATAATTTTACGCGCTGCGTCAACAATTGATTCCTCATCACTGGTAACAATGATATTTGGCATTCTCGTCATAATAACGCCAACGGGTATCTTATTCAAATCGCTATTGCCGCCTATAGCAACCTTTAAAAAATCCTTCCGGGATACAGCACCCACAAGATAACCGTTGTTCGTGACAAATATAGTACCCACATCCTCAAGAAAGAGAGTGACAATCGCATCATAAACCGATGTGTTCTCTTCCACGATAACAGGCATGGATTTTATATCACTCACCTTGACGCTATTTAAATATTCCGATATAACATTCAGGTTTGATCGACCGGTATAGTAATACCCCACTTTAGGTTTTGCCTCAAGAACACCGGACATAGTCAATATAGCAAGGTCCGGTCTTAGGGTGGCCCGGGTAAGATTGAGCTTCTCTGCTATCTGTTCACTGGTTATAGGCTGGTTCATCCTGACAATATCAATTATATTCTGCTGTCTATCTGTAAAAGGAATACGAATCACCCCTTACTGATTAACGTTAT
>JASEJQ010000072.1 GCA_030016635.1 Thermoanaerobacteraceae bacterium
ATAGGGAGGCTTAAGCCTCCCTATAACTTTAAATAATACTATCCTCTATTAGTTCAGGGCATTTTTCTTCCATCATTGTTTTTACTATATTTTTCAATTCTCCATCATTACTTAAAATGCTAACCTTCAATAAGATTCTGTAATTATCAGCATTGTACTCGTCTAAGTTAACAGCATTTATGGCAAAATTCTTGGCGTCTTCGAGCATATTGTTATCTATACTGTATTCAGCGAGATTTCTATATACCTCATCATTTGTGCTGTTCAATTGAGCAGCTTTAACAAAAGCATTAATAGATGGCTCAGTAAAATCATTTTCTTTTAGCAATATTCCAAGGTTCTCATAATCTTCTCTATAAAATTCATTCTCATATAAACCTACAACTTTATTGAACATGTCAAACCCATTTGTCTTGCATAAAAACCTTAGTAAATTAAACAAGGGTTCCCTTATCTTCTCAATATTCTTATATGGTTTATTGTCCACTATTGACTCAAACATTAACCTCATTGGTGACAAATCCAAATCATTTATTACTTCTTTAGCATCATCATATCTATTCATCAATAGATTGCATAGCGCCTTGTAATATAATATATCATTCTTTGTGCTTTCATCATCAGCTAAATTAAAGTAATCAATAGCTTTACTATAATTTCTCCTTCCCATCTCGATTAAACCTCTAAATATGTTAAGACCAGGGATGTCATATTTGATATTATTCAGATACCTCTCCGCTATATTACACATGCCTATATCCATATATAATTTGCACATAATCAAATGATTATTAGGCATTGTATAATCTACATAATCATTAAAGAAACGTTCGACATCTTCCGGTTTTTCATTTTTAACAAGTATATTCATAAGCCTGTTAAATGCATCGCTAAAATTTCTATTAGACTTTAACACCTCAATATATTCTTTAACAGCATTATTCAAGTCACCAAGTTTTTCATGACAAACTGCCATGTTAAACAATGCCCTATAACTGCCTGTTCCACCCATGCTTACATAGATACCATTACTGTATTCACCTATATCAAGACACTTTTTAAACATCTCTATAGCCTTTTCATACCTGTGCTGATAATAATAAAGCATTCCTTCAAGAAATACAAAATCCGGCAGATCTTTATATAAATTCTGTGCACCAATTATATATTTATATGCCTCATCGTACATTTTCAATTCAAGGTAGCATTCTATCATGTATCTAACAAGCCTTGTAGCATAGTTAAGACCGGCATCTACAAATTTAGATGCTTTTTTTAGCAATTTTAACGCCTTTTCATACTGTCCATTATTGTAATATTCAACAGCCAGATTAAACTGCTGAAAAACATCATTAGGGTGTGCATCCAGATATTTCGAAATAAGTTTAATATATCTTTCAGTCTTGTTTTTCTCTGTTCTTATTTCGCTCAGATAGCCATAATGCAGTATTTTTATATCCGTCATCTTCGCTACGGGGTTATTACCTGTGTTTAAATCTATTATCTGTTCATGTACAGGATATCTATATCTTATTGATTTCTTATTCCTAAATAAACGTATATTATAATGAATCTCGGATAAACCGCTTGAGATAGAACCCGCAAAATTTATTATTTTAAGCAGATAAGCATCATATCCATCACTATTTATTAACTCTTTTATTTTATCTACATCGTCCCTTGCTATCTCTTCATCGGCATCGAGAAAAAGAATCCAGTCAGATGAAGCATTATCTAAGGCTATGTTCCTCGCCTTACTAAAGTCGTCCTCCCACTGTGTCTCAATAACCTTAGCCCCCAATTTTTTTGCTATCTCAACCGTTTTATCAGTAGACCCTGTATCCACTATCACTATCTCATCAACAATATCCTTTACACTGCTTATACATCTCACAATGTTCTTCTCCTCATCTTTGGTTATAAGGCACAAGGAAATGGTAAAAATCTCCACAATGAATCACCTCTGTTTTTTTAATCAAAAATTTAAACACTAAATACCACGCCACGTTTACGAAATATTTAAGTACAAACCATTCAGATCCTTAAGTATCACGGGTTTAAAGGAACAACCCTGTATTACATAACTAACTTGATATTTCTCCAGATATAGTAACAGAAGCAGCTTTGCTGATTCCTCTATGTAACTCAGCGAGAAGCTGTTATTGCCCCTTTTGTTTTTGCCACCAAGGAAGATGGTTATAACCTGCTTTATATCGGTTAATTCTTCAAGCACTCGGCTTATACTGATATCAACCCTTTATCATGAAGTTATTCATTCAATAGACAACATAGCCTATGTGGCTATGCTCAGTAAAAGGCATGGATTTTCGTAAACTCGGGCTAATGATTTTTTATATTAAACCGATATAATATATTGTATCGGTTTAATTGTGAGATTCATAATATAATTTTGGATCATAACTAAAATAAAAAATTATATTTCAAGAAAAGAGGTAATCAATATGCCAACAAGTTGGTATCAGGCAATTCCCCTGGTTATGGATAATATTATTCTCGAACAGCCGGCCTCCATTTTAGATATTGGGGTTGGGTTTGGAAAATATGGTCTCCTAATGAGAGATCTTTTAGAAATACCAAAAGGACGCTATCATAAAGGGGATTGGACTATAAAAATTGATGGTGTTGAAGTCTTTGAAAATTATAAAACTCCATTATATGAGTATATTTACGACAATATATATTGGGGAAATATCTTAAACTTAATTCAAAGTCTTGAAAAGTATGATATTATATTACTAATTGATGTTATAGAACATTTTACAAAAGAAGAAGGGATGATGTTAATAAAACAATTAATCAATCACTGTAATAAGGCTGTAATTGTCTCAACACCTATTTTCCCTGAGGTCCAAAAAGATTATAATGGTAATATCTATGAAGAACATAAAAGCAGATGGACTGTTGTAGATTTTTCCGATTTTGACTATACTTTTCAAAGAATTGATATAGGAAATAATGGTGCTTTAGTATTAAAATTTTTCCCTCAAAAAAAACAAATATCTCACCCAGAAGATGAATTCTTGTTATCTGATTACCAAGTTAATAAAACCAAACCTTTAAAAATCTCATTTGTATTGCCCCACAAAAATCTTACTGGCGGGTTAAAAATGCTTTTAACGCAAATGAAGAGTTTGCGGAAAAAAGGTCATTATATTAGTGCAGTTTTAAAGGGAGAGAATGGCGAATCTGCACTCCCTGATTGGTTTGATATTTCCGTAGATGAAGAAATTATTGTACCCCATAATGAATCATATCTGAAATACATTAAAGATGACGATATAATAGTGGCAGGATGGGTAGGTCAATTAAAAGAACTTTCAAATAATAACATACCTGTTTTTTATTGGGAACAGGGCCATGAATGGTTGTTTGGGGATATCCCCGACGTTGCAAGAGTGTCGGTGATACGTAGGTATCTGAAAGAAAATTATTCTCAAAACGTATACATAGCTGCAGTATCCACTTTTGTTTCTAAGATTCTATCATCACGTTATTCAAGGAATACTCCTGTTATACCAAATTTCATAGATACTGACTTCTACTATCCGTCTTCCAACTATAAACCAGGCAATACAATTCTTTTGGTTGGTAATCCCACTTTAAGGTTCAAAGGTTTTGACATAGCACTCAATGCTTTAAACCTACTTGAAAAAGCTGGCTATAGATTTAAATTAAAATGGGTTACGCCTGTACAATTTCAGCTAAATAATGTTTCTTTCCCAATAGAAATAGTTATAAGACCATCACAGGAAGAATTGGCAAACATCTATAGAACATCTGACATATTTCTTTTTACCTCATGGTATGAAGGTTTTGGTATGCCTCCGCTTGAAGCAATGGCTTCTGGTACACCTGTTGTTGCTACAAGATGCGGTGGCATAGACACATATGCTAAAAATCAGGAAAATGCACTTATTTTTGAACCCGGCGATGTTAATGGTTTGACTGCAGGCCTAGCATTTTTCTTGAAGAATGAGAAAATGAGACAATTATTTGGTCAAAAAGGTAGAGAAACTGCTTTAATGTTTAATATCAATAAAGGTATTAATGAGTTGGAAAAATATCTAGTAAAAGTAGCTAATAAAACTTAAACCGGTCTCCGATTATAAATTGTCGACTCAATACTCAATTTTTTCAAATAAATAAGGAGCTCCTTGCCTCTCTGATATGATGTTAGCAATTAATCAAAACCGAAAGGAAATCCCTTCAAGATTTTATAACAAAAAATTAACTGTTATCCATTTTTTATCACTGCCTGCTTATTTACAACAAATTACCTTAAAAACATTTATTTTTATTTTATCATAAATATAAAATTATCATAAATACTGTCTTGTTTAGAAAGAATTGATTAAAAACAGTATATATAGATCTATTGGTCTTCTTCTACGGTTTGTATCCGTCATTATCAACATTGTCCTAAAAAGAATCTCGCCACTGTCAGCTCATGCTTTTCCTTCGCAAGTCTCGCATTTTCCACATCACTCCCCAGTATGATTTCCCTACAATTTCTGCTATCTTTTTATCAGTGACACTGCTTTTCTTTAGTTGTATTATTTTCTCAATTTCATTATTAGTATATCTTACAAAACTCCGGTCATTCATATCTTTCTTCTTCACATTATTGTCACTCTCATATACTTTCTGCAGTCGTTTTTCAAAATTCCACTTATATTCCATGGACTTAATCTGTGAGACATATGGTTTTACGATATCAAGAAAGTTAATGATTTCAGATATTTTGCCAGTTGTAAGCATAAACCCTTTACCATCGGGATGTTTTTTTAAATACAGGTTTACATTAAATGTCTCGTATAAATAATCTCGTAATATATTATTCTCTTCTTCAGAGAATTCAAGTGTATATAGGGATACAGATGGATTAATAGTTACATTTTTTCTCATATTTTTAGATACCACCAACGTCCCATCATCCATATAAAGGCAGGCCAATCCAACAACTTCATTAGGCATTTTTATATTCTCACTTGTTACTGTCTTGACACCATTTATATAAAATTTTTCGTATAATTCTGAATAGATAGGATGTGAAATTGACTTCAACTTATTTCCATTACATATTTTAAACCCTACGTTGCACAGTTCACCTGCCTTCCACACCCTATATTCAGTCTGTTTAGCTGAGAAATGTTCTCTATAGTATGCATTTCTACTTCTTTTAGCATAAGTAAGACTGCCATACCCTAAAATACTGCCAACTATAATGCTAATTTGATAATTTGTTGGCATAATATTTGGTAATCCAGCAAGATAACTTTCCTCTTTTGCCTGCATCAGTTTCTTATGCTGCCTCTTCATGTATCCGTCACTTTTCCGAATCTCATTTTTGAAGCTAATCTTCTCACCGATTGCTCTGTGATACCCAATGCTCTGGCTATCACTTTATTGTCAGTATCAGGATAATGTATTCTTAAATACTCAATTTTGTCCATAATTACCTCCATAAACAAAAACAATATATATAATCCCAGAGTCAATAATTCTTAAATCTATTTAAAATATTTCCCTATACTGTTCTAATGCTCTATTTATTAGATCTATCAAATAATGTGTTTAATAATAGGTGCAACTGTTGCAAAAAGATTATAATTAGGTATTATTTGTTTATTGCACATTCTTAAATCCTCTTCGTTTTCTATGAAAATCTCAGCTTTATCTTGAAATTTTAAAATGTCAATGTCAGTCAATAATGATGCCTTCAGTATTTTTGTCCTCAATTCAAATAAAATAAAACTGTACCCTCCAATTATATCTTTAGATTCTACCCGGCCAGAAAATATTGTCGTATCACCTTTATTGTTATCATAAGTAAAACATAGTTCAGTCAGAATACTTTGCCCATTTGATAGACTACTTAATATATTTTTATCGGTTATTTTCTCCTGAATTTGACAACCACGAATTTTAAATTCAAATTTTAATTTATCTTGTTTTTGGTCCTCTATTTATATATACAATGAGTTTACTAAAAAATTCACCTATCAATCTATAAAGATTATTTGGTTAATGCAAAAAACATTATATATGACAGAGATTGTTAAAGCTACAACCTCCAAGTTTACACGCAATATTTTTGGCATTTGCCACCCATGTTTTAAAATACAGTTGTATTTATATTTACGTATAATTATAAGGATCGTCAGGATCAATTACAGGCATATTATAAGGATCTATCTCAGTTATGTCTTCCGGTTGAGAGAAAATGTCTATATTTATATCTGTGGTTACAGCATTGTTTATTATATTATTACTGCTACAATCAATCACTTTGTCAATGCCTTCTATTCCTTTACCGTTACGTCTCATTAAGTATATACCATTTGCTACAATACTGCTATTGCGTTCCATAATATCTCTTAAAATTAATTCACGGTCAAAGTCATTAACTTCCTGATTAAAATATGAACATTTTACTAATGCATTACTTGCTATTAGTCTCTCTGTTTTACTATCACTTTTGACTCCATCCAATAAATATTTCCTTGGCATAGGTGAGTCTTTTACACCAGAAGCCTGCATTAATATCAGTCGTATATATTTCATTTGTCCTTCTTGAAACTTCAAATCAGGATTGTTTAGTATTGACAATAGATCGATACAAAAACCTGGATACTCTTGGAGCAATGATGAATCAATAAATAATGGTATATCGAGGAGTTCCCTTAATACATTTTCTACGTCATTACCGCAAAAATACTTTAACCTGTATAGGAAAAATCTTATGGCGCTTATCTTTTCTTTTATAATTTGACTGTTATTATTACCATTTTCATTAATTATGTTTTTAAAATCCATCAGAGTTGACAATAATTTTCCCTTTAATAGGTTCTTTACAGCAACCAACTCATTCATAAATCCAGGATTATTATTTGCAAACTGATTTTTCTATTCAGTTAATGTATTATTATTAATACCATTTGGCAGCTGTGGAAATCTGACAAAAAAGTATATCCTCTTCTTGGCAATCCATTGCAGCCTTTTGATTCTGTTCTTTATCTTCTTATATATACTCTGTTCCCTTTTATTTTCACATATAATCCTCCTCCTTAAAAATTCAATATCTACATTGATGCCAATTGATTTTAATAGTTCAACATACTTTTTCAGAAAACCAAATTCATCCTCATTGTATGCTTTTATATATTTTCCATGCAGGTAATATACCGTCGATAAAATCCTGTTTATCCTCTTGCCAATGCTATTTAGTTCATCATTTTCCTTATATATATCTTTTAATTCCTGCGAGTAACCATGGGTGCATTTCCCGACATTAATTTTCAATTTACTATCCACCATCTTTAAACCGTCCATCAAAAACGTATACATCCTACTTTTCTCTAAGTTTTGGCTGACATCTAACAGTGAAGTGTCGTTATACAATATAACAATGTCATCTACATATCTAAAATACTTTATCTTCTCATCTTTGTAATATTCATGGTTCCTGATATAATCATCAAATTTCATGAGGTATATATTTGCAAAAAAACCAGAACATAATGTTCCCTGTGCAAGACCATAATCATTGTCATCATATTTACGTTTTAGCAAATACAGCAATATTTTATAAAGCGTGTCATTTTTAAAAGCACCGGAAATATGCTCATATAATACACCAATTAAACACTGCTGATTTATTGTAGTAAAAAAGGACTTAAGATCTATCTTGAGATAATATTTGTAATTCTTCATATTCTTTTTGATGGAATCTATAAAGCCTTTTCTCCAGCCAGCACCATAATACTCATAAAGATATTCGTTGTTGTCTTTAATATTTAATCTATTACCAAAACTTACTTTTTCTTCCTTATCTGCTATGGTTTGCAGTACCTGTCCAACTACATTTATTATAGCACAGCTAATTATTTGGTCTTCTATGGTTTCTATGGTGTATGGACGACATTCCCTTGTATTTTTTGGCAAATCATAAAGATAATATTCTTGACATCCAACATTACCGTTAACAATCATTGCTTGTAGCCTTTTAAGATTGTCATACAGGTTATATTCGTATAATCTCAATTCAGTTTCATTCCACAGACTTAACTTTTTTGTGTAAGCTCTGACTTTAACGTATGCGTTCTTTAGGTTTTTTATGTCAGCCACACGGTACAAGAGATTATTGCATGTGATATATGACAGTATATATTTTTTGAAGCAACTCTTACCTTTTTTCTCATAATATGATCCATCTAAATTGTATATACAGTAATCAACTTGATGCGGGTACACTATATTTTTAGTGGCCTTGTCATCAAGAAATAAATTGATCTTTTTGTATATCTTAGCTACATAAAAACTTAAATCTGTCGACTTATA
>JASEJQ010000073.1 GCA_030016635.1 Thermoanaerobacteraceae bacterium
AACTTATAGATACTGTAAATGAAGTCCTTAATATATTGAATAAACTGCATGATAGGAAAGAAATTTTCACTGGTGATCTAAAGAGAATATTAGACGTGTTGGTAAATATAATAGGTTATCTTTATAGTAAGTATGGTAAATATCGTAAGATAGATGAGGAGGTGACCATCATGATTAAAACATTATATGACCCGGCAATAAAGGAAGAAGGCATTAAAGAGGGCATAAAGAAAGGCAGAATAAGGAAAGCTCAGGAAAACATACTCAATGTTATTAAAGCTAAATTTAATGTACTCCCTGATGACCTTAAAAACAAAATATCAAAAATAAATGATGAAGATAAACTGGATGAAGTCTTAATTGAAGTTGTTAAAAGTGGTTCTATAGCTGAGGTATATAAAATGATTTAGGGGTTGCCTCAACAGAGATTAAATAAACCACTGGAAAGGGCAACCCCTTTTCCCTATACTACTCATGGTGTGTCACAAGAACTGTCCCTACTGGCCTCGTCCCAACTTACTTGGTTAGCCTTGATACTGATCCTCTAAGACCATGTAGAACAATCACATATCGGTTTTTATCATTAACAAGGACTATAGCTTTCCTATGGCTTACTGTTATTAAGTTGGCATGCCAGGAAAAGAGGGGATCTTCCTCTAATTGTGTTACAGGCTTTATATTCAATTCATCTAATAATTTGTTCATACATTGTATCAGCATAAGTTAACGCTCCTATTTACTATTATCATAAGTACATAGATTTGTCACAAACAACTTGTAATTTCTATATTTATAACTAGTGTCATAAATAATATCTTGTAATCTGCACATTCTTATATCTCCATTTTTATGATTAAATTTTATAAGTACCATCCGTAACTTTTCTAAAAGTATAAGTTCATCCTCAGTCAAATTTAGCATTTGGATTTTCAAGGGCTTATCCAAGCTTTGTTCATCAAAATATGTCATCTGCTGCTTAAAACTATAATAATTTTCCTTAATAAAAAATTCGACTTCTCTTAGATAATTATGCCAGTAATCAGATTCTCTAACTGCTGTAATAGAGCTCCCATCTGTTGCATATCCCCCACCTATCATCCCGAACACTTTATCTTTTCCCAGTTCAACAAAAGTAGATGCTCCAGCTTTTCTCAATTGCGCATATTTCTCATCATCAATTTTTTCGCTTAAACCTGAAACCTCTTTAAGATGAAACTTTTCAAGTAGATCCGACCAATTATTGTGAAGTATTTCGACCATCTTTTGATGTGTCCATAGGTTCGGTTTATTATGAGGATATACGTTGATTAAATAGGCATAATTATCATCTATATAAGCTAATAACAACCATGCACTTCTCTTTATAAATCCGTTTTCTTCTTTTTTAGTATTCAAATGAAAATGATATATTCCCCAATCATTTAATAGCAAATCATTATGCTTGGGATTAGTAATCTGTTTACTCATAAAAGGCACCAAGTTGTCTCCACTCTTTATAGCGTTTTCTAATAAATTTAATCCATCTTCACATTCATGAGGACATATAAATTCTTTTGAATATAAGATATTTCTTGGTTTTGCAGGAATTAATTTTCTTAATGCTTTAAAATAATCAATAGTTGAGTAATTCCCATTAACCGGCTTATACCCCATTCCTTCTAACCGCTTGTTAACTATTTTATTCAAGTCTCCAATCAAATCTATTTCAATTTTATATGTATAGAGTAATAATGAAGGTAAAATCTTATTGTTTTTCATCTCACCACACTCTATCAATCAAAATAACGGAGGATATCTCATCTCTAAGTGCCCTTACCATCACATCACCCGTTGCTTGTAAATTAACTATCTTGTATAGGCGGTGGGTCATCTATTATGTATAGATAGGAAATAATCCCAAGATAATTATTGACTACTGGGTTTTAAAGCAAAGTACTTTTATAATCCAATTCTTTATTTCGACATTATTATTAAAATCCCTCCTTTTAGCTCATTGATATTTCATAAATTTCCACAACGAAAGATACAACTCTGGGATATACTACATAGCGTGCTACAAAAATCATCTCTATTGGCATCTGTTTTACTGCTTTTGTGCTGGAAATACATTCAATTAATTTAGAAACTCAAAAGATGTATTCCCTACTTCATTGCAGGTATTCAAATTCAGAAAGAAGATAATGTCTATATATGAGAGCAATAGACCTGAGGAAGAAAAGGCGTCCCCTTTTTCATATGTCACTCATGGTGTGCTACAGGGACTGTCCTTTTGGCCCATCCATAACATTAAGACAAGGTACCCGTCCCCATGTTTGTGATTGTACCACCAGCACTGGTATGTTATAATATCTGTAGAGATAATAAAGAATTTTTACTACGGAGAACACTATGGTTAAAAAAGAAAAGACCTCAGAAAAGTTAAAACTGGACCAGATAATGAAGGTACTCTTCAAGCTTTCTAAAAAGGTAACCATAAACCTCTTAAATGCATTATTTGATGAAAAATTTGTAAGCAATGAGGTTACCATAGAATATGGTAACAGTGAATTTATCGATGATGACTATGAACGTATCATAGGTGATCTATTCATAAATGTATATACTAAAGACCATGTATATAGATATCATATAGAGTTTCAAACCTTAAATGATGCCAGCATGGTAATAAGGATGTTCAGATATGGATTTGAAAAAGCTAAAGAGATATCAGATGCATCTGAGGATAAAGAAATAAGACTGGCGTTTCCAAAACAACTGGTAATATTCTTGGAAGAAAATGAAAACATATCTGACCATCTATCCATGACCCTTGTACTGCCAGATGGTCAAGAATTAAAATACACTGTACCTGTAATGCAGTACTGGAAATATACCCCAATTGATTTAGAAAGTCAAAAGATGTATGCCCTACTTCCATTGCAGGTATTCAAATCAAGAAAGAAGATAACATCTATATATGAGAGTAATAGACCTGAAGAGGAAAAGGCTCAGCTTATAAATGAAGAGTTCAATAAGCTCATAGATACAACAAATACCGTACTGAATATAGTAAAGAAATTGCATGATGAAAAAGAAATCCCAATTAAAGATTTTGGAAGAATATTAGACGTCTTAGTGAACGTAACAAGCTATCTTTATAGTAAGTATGGTGAATACCGTAAAATAGATGAGGAGGTGACCATTATGATCAAAACTCTATATGACCCGGCAATAAAAGAAGAGGGTATTAAAGAAGGTATTAAAGAAGGTATAAGAAAAGGCAGAATAGGGAAAGCTCAGGAAAACATACTCAATGCTATAAAGGCCAAGTTTGATACAGTTCCTGATGACTTTAAAAATAAAATATTAAAAATAGATGATGAAGCTAAACTTGATGAAGTCTTAATTGAAGTTGTTAAAAGTAGTTCTATCGATGAAGTATATAAAATGGTATAAGGCCTATTTCGTGGCCCTATACCTTTTATTTTTGTGCAAAGAATTTTCTGTACAATTTTCTTGTAGATTCAGTTCTTTTATATACTACTCATAAGGTATAACACCCATCGCTATCCTTTGTCCATATTCTTAGCTTGTCAAAAATATCGTCATTTTCATCAATCCAACTGTTAGAGTCATCATCAAACTGCATAAGCTCTTGAAAACCATTACCGGTCAAGATTTGATATCATCTCTCCTGCCTCCTCATTTTCATCTATTATCTTCTCTATATTTTCTCCTCCTTCTTCTGGCAGCCTTGCCAATAAAATCTTTTTAAACCATGCTTTAAATAACAAAATCTCATCTTAATCTAATTTCTTTAACGCATTCGACAATTCCTTAAGCCTTGCCATCATTTCTTCGAATTCTACCTTTTGCTCTAATAAAAATACAGACGCTATTAAATTCTCCAACCTCAATAGCTCATCTTTTGTATACCTATTTACATCTATCAGTATATATTTAAAATCTACTGCATATTCTCCAAAAGTTTCATAAGAATTCAGGATTTCTTTATAGCTTGTCTTTGCTGCCCATTTACGACTTCCATTGTACAGTATTATGCAGGTTTACAGATTTAAGTATCAAGAAGTAGTGGCTGTCATCACTAACCCACTGATCTACTTTATGAGGCTTGCATGCCATTAAGATTCATCTGTTCTTTAATATAGCTTGGGATTGTCCCTACTATCATCCCAACTGGCACACCAGCAAAGAGCTGTCTTATAAATCCCCAAGTTGCTTCTAAGGATCAGAAGTGGAGCGAGCAATCCTTAGTTTAGATTTCAAAAATCTATAATCTCTTTGGATCCAAAAAGCATAATTTGCTATTGTTGTACCTCCAGATTCAAATTTTTCTAGATACTTCTTTGCTTTACTTTCATCTTTTAATTTAAAGAAGTACACAGCTAATCTTATATTGAATTCATCTACTATAGGATATTTTTTTAATTTTGATACGCTCTCTTCAGCATATTCAATGTGTTCTTTCATCTTTTCTAAAGGTAAAGCCTTTATCTCTTCACCCTCAAGATTTTCCGGTGCAAAACACTCGTCCGCAATATCTAAATCTGTAATTATCATATCAACAAGCATGCCGTTTCTCTTGTATATATCTTTAATGTCGATCATATGATTGTATATAGTTTGAAAATTGTACGGCTTTATATGTTCTTTTATCACTCCAACCCTTTCTTTCTCCATTTGGCATCTTAGATTAATTTCATAATCCTTAAGGGATGAAATATATTCTTCTATATCGGTTAATGCTTTTGTTCTCATATAATCAGCGATTCTTTTATATATAAGCGCATATTTGTGACAGTATGGATAATTTATTTCTCTCAAAGGAATTTCTATTTCTTTTAAAGAAAAATACTTATATGGCATTTCAAGAGCAAAATATTCATCAAGATTGGAGTAAATTTGATCCATGACAACATCAAAATTCATACAAGCATTAAATAATATCCTTAATGTGCTACAATCCAACTGTAACTTTTTGAATTGTGGCAATCTCTCCCTAAGGTTTTTGTAATTATCTACTATAGAGTATTCCGAAATACCATTAGGTTTTTGTCTACTTAGTTCCAACTTTAGATTATAATACTCTACGGCATCTCCTAATAAGTTTAGGTCTATCAAATCCTCATACTCTTTTAGATAGGCATTACTTTTATCAAGGTCTCCCTCAATAAGTAATAGATGAATTAAATTCTGAAATGAAGTATGTATAATTTGCTTTTCCTTATACTTTTTAGCTATATCAGCACTCTTTCTATAATAATAAATTGCATCTAGGTTATTTCCCTCTATGCGCCTTATTCGTCCATAATTGTTATAAATCATAGCCTCAAGAATACCATTGTTGGTTATGGATATGTTATTAAGTGCTTTTTGCAGATAAATTACTGCATTATCCAAATCCAGAGCATTTTCAGTTATCATTGATTTTAGCATAAGATAGTTAGGATCATTTTTATCTTTTATTGATTCTAATATTCCAGTGGCTCTATTTATATCCCCCAACCCATATAACATATAAGCCTTTTCTATTGAAATTTTTTTCTTTTCATCATCAAACAACTTACTTTCAATTATGCCGTTATAAATTTCATATGCTTTTTTATAATTTTTCAATATTATCCAATGTTTTGCATGAAGTAATTCATATTGGTAATTTTCGGCAAAATCCATAATATAAAATGGCTTCTTTGAAAATAAATCATCTCTGTCCCAGCTTAATCCTTGATCAATCATTTCTTCCAGTTTTTTTAATTTCCATTTTGATAATCCAATTGGTCCCTTTGCTGCAAAGCAACCAACTGCTATATATAAAATCATTAAAATAGTCAACACAATTAAAACTTTCTTATCTCCAGTTTCAATCAGTCCCAAAAAAACCGCATTAGCTATTAATAGAAAGAGAATTATCAAAACAATAAATCTTGAAAAATATCTTGGATGTTTTATGGATTGGGATTTATAAGCTATAAAAGTAGCTGCTGCAATAATAATTGTATTTAGAACTATTTCCATGCTGCCGGGGAAAATTTCAGACAACAAATAATATAAATTTATCAAATCTCCCATATGACATCTCACTTTCATTGATTTAATCGTTATCTGCCAAAAAATGAATCAATTTCTGATTTAAATTTCTCACTTATCTATATTTGTAACAAAACTATATCAGTAGATACATAGATAGCTGGTACATACTTCAGCTTGATAGGCTCAAAGATTTTCCTAAATATTACTTTTTATCTAATTTCTTGCTTAATTTCCTCTCTGATTTCTATTAATGTCACCACATTCACAGGGTATTGTTTCCGATATTAAAGACTTTAGAATCTGGAGTCAAGTAGCATGAATCTTATAAAGATGGCCAAAGGGCTTTAATTATTCTGACTGATATTTTCAATCTCAATCACCCGCCAACCTTGTATTATTAAGAGCTCTTCAGATAAAAGTACCCAAAGAAAGGCCGAATTGAAGGCAGAAAAGAAAACATACTCAATGCTATAAAGGTCAAGTTTGATACAGTTCCTGATGACTTTAAAAATAAAAGATGAAGCTAAACTGGATGAAATCCACATAGCAGTTATTAAAAGTAATTCAATAGATGAGGTATGTAAAGTAATATGAGGCCTATTTCGTAGCTTTATACCATTTTATTTTTGTACAAAGAATTTTCTGTGGGTAAAAAAGAAGCGGAGCTATGTCTTCTTTCGTAAAATCAATATTATTTTCCTTATAGCCATTTACAACAAAATGTATTGTTGTAATTAATTCAAGCGATTTTGCCGATTATTAGGTGGCTTCATGATGATCATAAGCTCTTCTCGTATGATGAAAATAGACCTGGGTAAACATATAATATCTGGCAAGTATTAAAGATTCGGCTACGTGTATTCCACCTTCTTTAAAACCTAAAATTAATCCATCTTCTGTATCAACCATTACAATGGTCTTTAATAACCTTTTTAGATCAAATATTCCATTAGGATCTCTTATTTCCCAAGGATTTTCCTTCAAATTACTCTCCACCTTACAACAATCAATATTTATAAACAAGCTATAGATATTCCTCTGCCTTTTTCTTCTTTATCTCATTTAAGACTTCCTTTATATTCTGAGCCTTATCTTTTGAGCATATGAGGGTAGCGTCTTCCGTATCAACTATAATGACGTCCTCAAGGCCAAGTGCGGCTATAAGCTTATCACTGCCTGCTATTATACATTTCTTTGTGTCTATGCTTATTACATTACCGTTAATGGCGCTTCCCTGCTCATCCTTTTTACTATTTTAGTCAATATTCTCATTAAAATTTTTCTTTTTAATCAATTCCTCAAGAGTAGTCTCTAATATTTCTATATTTTCTATTTGCAGGATTTTTAAAAATTTATTAACTATGTTCTTAGACTTTTGACAAATTCTTTCATCTGCCTCAAACGGACAAGGTACAAAACTTTTATATCCTATACCATTTTCCCCCATTACAGCATATTTTCTAATCAGCCATTTAAACTCGTCAAATGCTTCAGGATATTTAAGTTTCAATGAATGTACTTCTTCTTTCATTTCTATGTATTCCATTTCCGAAACATTTGGTTCTCTTTCTCTTTCACTTAAAATCCTAAATAAATCTGTATGTTTTGGATTTCTCCCATAATGTGGCTGTTCATCATACTTTTTAGCCAAAAACACTATTCTATCAAAAAAATCTGGGTACTTTAAACCAAAGTCATAAATATTGTTAATTACTTTTGCTAAATCCAAGCTAAACACCTCACTGCTTAATAATCCGAAATCATTAGATAA
>JASEJQ010000074.1 GCA_030016635.1 Thermoanaerobacteraceae bacterium
AGAAGATACTATAAAACATTTAGTTAACAACTCAAAAAACAAACCTATTGTAAGATATGATGTATTCTTTAAACAACTATTTTTCAGGTTAATAAATAAAATTTCTATAGTCAAACTTACAGTAAAAATGGATATTGGTTTAATTGATGCGGCAGTCACCAGTATAATAATAGGCTTAATGTGGAATCTTTTGTCTTTTTTATTTGTATTTTTGAGCACTTATACTAGAAAAATGAATTTTTTGAATATCGCCATTACACCGGTATTTAATGAATTAAAATTTGAATGCTATGTAGACTGTATAATAAAAATAAGAACAGGCTATATTATATTTGAGAGTTTAAAAACTCTATCTAGTTTATATTTTAGGAGATGAGTAAATTGGCTGATAACCCAATAAATAGTTTAATGGATACTACAATGGTTAATCTTAAACAAATGGTAGATGTCAATACTATTGTAGGAGATCCTGTTGAGTCTCCTGATGGTTCAGTTATAATTCCAATTTCCAGGGTAAGTTTTGGGTTTGTTGCAGGTGGCGGGGAATACGAGAGTAAAGGTGAAAAAATGGAAGAAAAAACATCATTGCCATTTGCTGGTGGAAGTGGTGCAGGAATATCTGTAAACCCTGTTGCTTTTATGGTTGTTGGTCAGGGACAAATTAGACTTTTACCTATCACACAAAATCCAATGCTTGATAGATTTTTAGATATAACACCACAACTGTTAGACAGGTTACAGACACTAATTGAAAACATCAAAAAAAATAATCATGAGGGTAAAGAGCTCAAGTAGAGTGGGATAATACCCACTTTATTTTTTGGGAAGGTGGTAAAATTGCAGCATATGAGATTATTTATTATTATTTTTTTATCTACCTTATTACTTTTTCCAAATAGTAATGCATATTCGGAAAATGATTTAACGACAACAGCTAAATCAACAATTGCAATTGATTTTAATTCTGGTAGAATTTTATATGAAAAAAATTCTTATGTTAAATTGCAAATGGCAAGTACCACAAAAATAATGACTGCAATTCTTGCAATAGAAAATTGTGATTTAAATGAATATGTTTATGTTGGAATAAATCCAACTCTTGTAGGTGGATCTTCTATATGGCTTGAACCAGGTGAAAGAATAAAAATGGAAGACCTATTATACGGATTAATGTTGGAATCAGGAAATGATGCTGCTATTGCCATAGCAGAACATGTCTCAGGCAATACGAAAGATTTTATTGAATTAATGAACAAAAAGGCTGTTAAGATTGGGGCATATGATACTCATTTTGCAAACCCCCACGGATTAGATATTGGAATAGATGATCACTATACCACTGCTTATGACCTTGCATTAATAACACAATACGCCCTTAAAAATCCTGTTTTTAAGAAAATAGTATCCACAAAATATAAAACTATACCGTGGGAAAACCATAATTGGAACAGGCAATTAAAAAATCACAATAAACTACTCTGGCTTTATGATGGAGTTTATGGAGTTAAAACCGGGTATACAAAAAAAGCTGGTAGATGTCTGGTTACAGCAAGTGATAAAAACGGTTTCGACATTATTGTTGTTACATTAAATTGCCCTGATGACTGGAATGATACTATTAAAATTTTGAATTATGTATACGAGAATTATCAACAAAAAACAATATTAAGGAAAGGAACCGTTGTCAAAAGTATAAAAGTAAATAATGGATTTCCTGATAAAGTGGATTTAATTACCGGACAAGATATCAAAATACCATTAAAAAAAGATGAAAAGATTAATACATTTGTATTATCATTAGATAATATTCAAGCACCAATAAAGGAAAAAGATGTATTAGGTTTGTTATATATTGAATTTAACAATGGTAGATTAAGAATACCGCTTATAGCAAAACAATCTATAAACAAGGAAAATTTTGTTGAAAAAATAAGTAATCTATTGTACAATTTAAAACTAGAGTATTAAAAAGTACGGTGATTTAATTGTCTTATATGCGTATTTCAAAATATCTATCAACTTCAGGCATAACATCACGCAGAAAAGCTGAAAAATTAGTTGAAACTGGAAGAATAAAAGTCAATAATAAAGTTATAACCGATTTGTCATATAAAATAAACCCTGAAACAGATATATTGATGTTGGATGGAAATATAATTAAACATGATACTAATAAAATTTATATTAAACTTTTTAAACCAGCAGGATACATTACATCATTAAAAGATGAATTTGGGCGCCAAACTGTCTTTAATCTTATTAACCTAAAAGAAAGAATTTTCCCTGTTGGTAGGCTTGATAAAGACACAAGAGGACTTCTTTTATTAACCAATGATGGCGACTTAGCATATAAAATAACTCATCCAAAGTATGAAGTAACAAAAATATATAAAGTGCTCGTAAAAGGTATACCAACCAATGAAAATATTACAATGCTTGAAAAAGGTATTGAATTCGAAGGGATGAAGACATATCCAGCTAAAATAACGATAACAAAGACATACCAAGATTCATGTGATTTATTAATAAAAATCCATGAAGGTAAGAAAAGACAGATAAGGAAAATGTTTGAATTCATTGGCAACTCTGTCATAGACCTTTTGCGGTTAAAAATAGGTCCCATAGATCTTGGAAATTTAAAAGAAGGCCAATGGGAGTACTTAAATAGAAAAGAATTAGACAGTCTAAAAAGATATTTGGAGGGTAATAAATGAATATCTGGTTTACTGAAAATCAATCAGATTCTTTGAGGTTATCGTTAAAAGTGAAAAATATTTTATATTCGTCTAAAACCCCATATCAAAATCTCATGATTGTTGAAACTGAACAATACGGCAAGGCTTTGATACTGGATAACATTATTCAAACCACGGAGTATGATGAATTTTTTTATCATGAAATGATAACGCATGTCCCTTTATTTACACATCCAGATCCTAAAAAAATATTGATAATAGGTGGAGGTGATGGTGGTGCTGTCAGAGAAATATTAAAACATGATACGGTTGAAAAAGTCACTCTTGTTGATATCGACGAGGAAGTTATTAAAACATCAAAACTATTCTTGCCAACAATAGGCTGTTGCCTGAACGATCCTAAAGTTGAAGTGATATGTACAGACGGTATAGAATTTATCAAAGGAAAGAAAAAATATTATGATATAATTATCGTGGATTCTACTGATCCAGTAGGTCCTGCAATAGGACTGTTTAACAAAGAATTTTATAATAATACTTATGATGCGTTGAAAGATGATGGAATTTTAACCGTGCAAAGTGAATCTCCAATAATCAATACAAATGTAACCGTAGATATATATAAAACGATTAAAAATATTTACCCTGTGACATATTTGTACACAGGTATAGTACCCACATATCAAGGAGGCCTTTGGTGTTTTACATTAGGATCAAAGCATTATGATCCATTACAAACCACTGTCAATAATATTGGTTTCATTACAAAATACTTTACACCCGAAATTTTTAAAGCTTGTTTTTCTCTTCCATCTTTTATAAAAAATATGCTGGAAGGAGATTAAATTCATGAATAGGAATAAAATAGGTATAACAGAAACAGTCCTTAGGGATGCACATCAATCTTTGCTTGCTACAAGAATGCGTACTGATGAAATGTTGCCAATAGTAGATACAATGGACAAAATTGGTTATCATTCTGTGGAAATGTGGGGTGGTGCAACATTTGATGCATGTTTAAGATATCTGGATGAAGATCCATGGGAAAGGTTACGCAAACTTAAGGCGGGTTTTAAAAATACACCTTTGCAAATGCTGCTCAGAGGACAAAATTTGCTCGGTTATAAAAATTATCCTGATGATGTTGTCACCGAATTCGTATATAAATCTGTTGAAAATGGAATTGATATAATCAGGATATTTGACGCTTTAAATGATGTCCGAAATTTAGAGGTATCTATTAAAGCTACTAAAAAAGCAGGAGCACATGCTCAGGCAACTGTCGTGTATACTACCAGCCCAGTTCATAATATAGAACTGTTTATTAAATTGGCAAAAGAACTTTATAATATGGGTGCTGATTCAATATGCATAAAGGATATGTCCGGCATATTAAAACCATTTGACGCCTATAACCTGATTAAAGCATTAAAAGATGAAATCAAATTACCCATACAGCTACATAGCCATTATACTAGTGGAATGGCTTCAATGACTTATCTGAAGGCTATAGAAGCAGGAGTTGACATTATAGATACAGCTATTTCACCATTATCTCTGGGGACATCTCAACCACCTACCGAAACTTTTGTTTCAATATTAAAAGATACGCCTTATGATACAGGACTTGATATGAAATTATTAAATGAAGTAGCTGAACATTTTAAAAAGGTACGTGATACACATATAAGTGGAAATAATACTTCACTGGTTACTGGTATTGATACGAACGTTTTAATATATCAGGTTCCTGGTGGAATGTTATCCAATTTAGTTGCTCAGTTATCACAGGCAAATGCTTTAGATAAGTACGAAAAAGTTTTGGAAGAAATACCTCGTGTAAGAGAAGACCTTGGTTATCCACCATTAGTAACACCTTTAAGTCAGATGGTTGGTACTCAAGCTGTATTAAACGTAATAACAGGTGAAAGGTATAAAATGATACCAAATGAAATAAAAGACTATGTTAAAGGACTTTATGGAAGACCACCCATACCAATAAAAAAAGAAATTAAGGAAAAAATTATCGGCAATGAAGATATAATTGATGTAAGACCTGCAGATCTTTTAAAACCGCAGCTTCAAAACATCAAGAAAGAAATTGCAGAATATATAGAGCAAGAGGAAGATATACTATCTTATGCTTCATTTCCTCAAATTGCGTTGAACTTTTTCAAATACAGACGAGCGCAAAAATATAAGATTGATGAAAATATATTGGATAAAGAAAATAAAGCTTATCCGGTTTAATAAATACAATTAAAGACTCCTCTTGGGGTCTTTAATTGTTTAGCAATAGGTATGAATATAAATAGTATTTATTTTATTTGTTATATATGTTATTTCATATACATCTTCATTGATTGTTATAAGATTTCCGCATTTATAACAAAATTTACTCGGTATATTTATATTTTTAAGTTTAATGCTATAATCGCTTTTACCGTATTTTTGCCAGCTTTTCCATCCAACTTTACATAGACTTTTTCTATTCTCATAATCTGCATATACCCATTTTATGATATTATGGAATTGGAATGGATATTTATTGTATTTGATAAAAATCTCAGACAAACCCAGTTTGTTCGTATAATTTTGAAAGGTGTTTTCTACTATTTCCTGTAGAGGTTCCTCTATTTTATCCCGTTTTACCAAATAGTTATTTTGGTATAACCATTTGCAAGAGATATCAAACATATATCCTCTACAGATATTAATTTGCTCTTTTTTACTGATTTTTAATATGCTAATACCTTTTTTAATTATATCAAGGGTAAAATAAAGATACATTTTCTTTTTAAAATTGTCGGTATTATAATAGTCAAGAGGTATTATTTCATAATAATATTCCATGGTTTCTATCCTTAAAATACCGATACAGGTACCACCAATAAGGCTTCCACTACCTGCATCATCTATCTGTATCAATTAACCACCCCTAACTTAATTTTAAAATTGTATTAATTGCATAAAATAAAATTCATTACTTTAATTTTGGGAGGGATACGATGATATTATTAACTAATGATGATGGAATTTATTCACCCGGAATACATACCCTTGCTCAGACATTATCTCAAAAATATGAGGTGGTAGTTGTAGCACCCGATAGAGAAAGAAGCGCCATAAGTCACGCAATAACGATGCATAAACCTTTGAGGGTTAACAAATTACATAATGAAGAACCATATAAATCATATTATGTAAATGGTACACCCGCTGATTGTGTTAAGTTATCTATAGAAGTATTATTAAAAAATAAACCCGATTTTATAATTTCAGGAATAAATAGGGGTGCTAATCTTGGCACCGATATTATTTATTCAGGAACGGTGTCTGCTGCCATTGAATCATATTTATATGGTATACCCGCTCTTGCTGTTTCGATTGAAGAATATGATAACCTTAAATATGATTTTACATCTTCTTTTATTTCTGAATTTCTTTCTCAAATCATTTTTGAGAATGACAAACATATAAATTTTTTATTAAATATAAATATTCCAGGAGATGGAGATGCCAAATATATTAAAGGTGTAAGAATAACAAAATTAGGATTGGTTAAATACGAAAATTCTTTTGATGAAAGAACTGATCCACGGGGGAAAAAATATTACTGGCTTTTAGGTAAAAAATTAGATATGACAAATATAGAAGGAACAGATGTAAATTCCATTGAAAACGATTATATTTCAGTTACACCCCTGCATGTAGATTTAACTGATTATGGCGCTGTTAACAATTTAGAAAGTTTATTAGATAAGACCGACATTAATAAATTTTTTTCTAAATGAACTAACAGATGACGGATTTATTTTGTCATAAAAATTTTTGAACAAAAAAATTCAATTGTTGAAGGGAATTTCAATTTAAAGTCGAATATATAATTATGGAGGTGTATATATTATGGACAATAAAATTATTATAGATAAAGATTGGTGTAAAGGATGCGGTATATGTGTAGCTTTTTGCCCAAAAAAGGTTTTAGGATTAAAAAGTAACAAGGTTTATATTGTTGATAACGAAAAGTGCAACGAATGCGGTGTATGTGAGGAAAAATGTCCTGATTTTGCAATTTATTTAAGGAGGAATAACGATGAACGAGCCAAGATTAATGCTGGGAAATGAGGCGTGCGTAGAAGGTGCAATAACTGCAGGTATGAGGTTTTATGCAGGGTATCCCATTACTCCATCTACTGAAATAGCTGAAAGAGCATCAGAATTGCTTCCACGTGTAAAAGGGAAGTTCATCCAAATGGAGGATGAAATTGCCAGTATTGCAGCAATTTTAGGTGCATCTTTAGCAGGACTTAAAGTTATGACTGCCACAAGCGGACCTGGATTTTCCTTAAAACAGGAAAACATAGGGTATGCCGCTATGGCTGAAATCCCATGCGTAATTGTAAATGTTCAAAGGGGAGGTCCCAGTACCGGATTACCAACCCAGACAGCACAAAGTGATATTATGCAGTCAAGATGGGGGACACATGGTGACCACCCAATAATTGTTCTTACTCCTTCATCTGTTCTGGAAGCATACCTTTATACAATAAAAGCTTATAACTTAGCTGAAAGATTTAGAACACCGGTTATATTTCTGATGGAAGAAACCATAGGGCATTTGAGAGAGAAGGTTGTATTACCTGAAATATCCACAATAGAAGTTATTGAGAGGAAAAAACCCAAAAAAGGACAAGAATACTATCCTTACAAAGCAGAAATTGATGATGTACCTCCACTCGCTTCTTTCGGGGATGGATTCCATTTCCATGTCACAGGACTTACACATAACGAAAAGGGCTATCCATCTACGAATCCAGACGTGCATGAAGCTTTAATAAATAGGTTATATAAAAAAATTTATAATCATTTAGATGAAATAGTGCTTTATGAAGAAGAACAATTAGATGATGCTGATTATATTATCATATCTTATGGCGGTGCAGCACGCTCTGCAAGAGAGAGCATAAAAGAACTGAGGAGGAATAATATAAAAGTTGGCATGTTCAGACC